>JALTOP010000035.1 GCA_027000105.1 Planctomycetaceae bacterium
TGCGGAAGCGGTTTTGCAGCGCAGATACAATCGCAGCAAATCATTCTGCAGAAGGCTCAGTTCCGAAATGCATGTGGAGTTGGGGGACATCAAGGCGGCCTTGTACCAACTGGAAAAGTTGGACAAACTGCAGGAAGATCTCTCGTTTTTCAAGATTATTCCCTTGGTGAAAATCGGGTGGTATCACCTGGCGAATGGCGATCGGAAATCGGCGGAGAAATTCGCGGCCCAGGCCTACGAACTGGCGCAGGGTTATCGTCCCAATATCGGTCGCGATTCCATCGATCATACCGTCTTTTTGGCCTCGTTGCTGATCGCACTGGAACAGAACGAGAACGCCAATACGTTGTTGCTGGCGCGCGAGAAAGTACAGCGGGCCGGTTTGGAAAATGTGCGCGTCTCGATGATCCTGCAGGATCATAGCTATAATCTCGATCAGAATTACCGTTGGTTGCCCCAGTTGGATATCGAGGCACCGTTGGTTTTTGCAGCCAGTTATGGCGCAGTCGTTCGCGGATACGCAAAGCAGACACTCTCCTGGATCGAAAGCGTTGAAGCGGTCGATTTCAAAGGGAACGCGCTGGCGGGTTATGTAGCTGGAATGTCCATCAGGGATCCGGCGTACGATCCGTTCGGCGAATCCGCTCCTGCCGGGGTCTCTTCTGAACAGGTCGGACGGGCCAGAGCATTGAGTTTGCAGATCAGAGCGTTCCAGAAAAATGAGAAGCAGGCTTCCGCCATTCTGACGCAACTGCAAAAGGAGATTGCAGCGTGGAAAACTCCCTCTCCCGCAACGATTCCCGATGACAGCAGCATTTACAAGGGACAGTATCGACGCGCTCCCGAAAAAGTGCTTGTTACGATTCAGACGCATCAGTTGCTGGCCAGATATCTGGCTGCAAATGGGCAACGCGAGCAGGCATGGCGGCAGATCGAACAGGCGATACAGGAAGCCGCCGCCATTGGCCCTTCGCAATCGCAAATTCAGACGCTGATGACTCATGTGATTCAGGATCAGAAAAGAATCCAGAAAGAACTGGCGGAAGAATTCAACATCACGCAATCGGTCAGCCAGCGGAATGCCTATAACAAATTCCGCAACAATGCTCGGGCTATCGAAAGCGATGCCAAAAAACGCTACCAACTGGAATCGGCGCTGCTGCGGGATGCCCTGAAATGGGGCCTTTCCAAAGAGATCCATCAAAGCTATCAGACTCAACTGGCGAACAGCAAAACAAATTCCAATCTTGTCAAAGTGGTTGAAGAATCCCTTTTGAGTGACCTCGTGTTCCAACTGGAAGCGGAAAAGAATCTCGAAGCGGCTTCCGATCTGCGCAAAAAGTTCCCCTCAAAAATCGTGGCGGATCCACCTTTGAAAACCTGGTTGCAACTGCAGCGACTGGTCGAGACCGGTTCGGCCAGACAGGCAATCGAGTTGATCGGAACCGTTCAGAAAAAACTGGATGAACCTCAATTGGAAGTCCGCTTCGCCTGTCAGATTGCGGAGCAATCGACTCCGGAGAAAACCATCGGCTGGATCAAGGAAATTCCCAATATCATCACGCAGGAACTTTCCTACCAACTGACAGCGGCTATCCAATCGAAAAGAGGGTTGATCCGCGAGTACTGGAAGCTGAGTCTCAAACAGCAACTCGTCCCCACAAAAAAATGTGCTGTTCATCTGGGATTGATCGAGGGGCTTTCACATACGGATTTCTATCAGAAAGAAGAACCTGTGAAATCGGACGAACAGCCCGATGAAAAAACCGCTTCGAAATAGTCACCGCCAGATTGCGGGTCGTGGGACAGTCGCGCAGAATCTCTTTTGCATGGTGCAGGGATCATGCAGACAGTGCAGGGGCACACAGGATCGGAGCATTGAATAACGATTACGGTTTGGTGCGGACATCAACACAGGCCAATGTTCCATCAGCGCCGCGGCAGTAAATGAGACCATTACAGAGCGTCGGCACGGTCCAACATTGCTCCTGCATGACGCGAACCCGCCCGAGTTCCTGAAACGCTTCGGGTGTCAATTTCGCCAGAACCAGTTCGCCGGTATCGCTGAGAACGAGGAGATGATTTCTGGTCGCCATCAGCGCACCGCAGCCGAGGTCTTTTTGCTCCCATGAAATCTGTCCGGTTTTCCAATCGATGCAGTTGATGGTAACCGTTCTCGGGTTGTGCGAATTACCATCGACACCGTAAAGATAGCCATTCTGCAGTACGCAGGTATTCATGTGATTGCGCATGTTTTTGTTCTTGTAAACCTCGGTGAGCGTTTTGCCGTCGAAATCGAGCAGCGTGCAGCCGATATTGTAGCCGGTGGAAATAAAGAGTTGGCCGTTGTGCCAGATCGGCGTCGTCGCGTTTGTTTTGTAGGGGGAATCCCAGGGATAGAAGGTGATTTCCTGATGACTGGTCATATCGATCACCGAAACTCCCTCATTATTCAAGGCGCACAAATACGGTTTGTTCTTGAAGGTAAACATTTCCGGAGTGCCGTAACCGGGCATGCGCGGGCGGGTTTTCCATTTGATTTTTCCGTCATTCTTATCGATGCCGATTACGGAACCGGCCTCAAAAATGATCTCGCCTCCATTGACAATCGCCGAGCAGGAGAACCCCCATTCGGGCAGGTCAATTCCCAGTTCCTTCTGTAGAGAGACAGTCCAGACGACTTCACCATCTTTCGCTTTGACCTTGCGAACTTCTCCCTCACGGGAATTGAAGTAGACAAAATCGCCGTCGATGGTGGGAGTTGCGCAGGGGCCTCCCTTATGGAGATGATTGAGCAGGACACAGGGGTACGACTTCGACCAGATTTCTTTTCCGGTAACAGCATCAAAACACCACATCGTCTCGGTTTCGGTTCCCGCGGGATGCCCCATGGTGAATAGTCGCCCTTTATCGATACTGACAGCGCTGTAGCCGATACCGATCTGGTTGGCCCAGAGTGTTTTAGGCGGTGTTTCCCAGTTTGTGTTCCAGTTGGTTTCTTCGGACAGGCCGTTCTTTTCGGGACCACGCCAACACGGCCAGTTGAATTTCTTCACGGTCTGTTTGACCGCAACGGCGTTTGCGTTGGTTTTGGGGCCATCTTGAGCGGATGTGGAACCTGCCTGATTGGTGGAAAAACCGATGATATCGCAACCGCAGAGCAGAACCAGCAGCCCGGTCAGCATCAGCGGGATGTTTTTCAGCTTCAGTTGAAAAGGGAGTTTGGTCTGAATCGATTTATCTGTCTGGATCATTTTTCTCTCTTTTCCAGGCGATACAGTGCATCACGAGTGCGAACGAACAGGGCTTTCCCGAACGGTGCCGGTGTCGCCATACAGCCATTATCGAGTCGGTTTTCTGCAACAATTTCAAGGGAATCTCCCGGTTTGATAACCGTTGTTTTCCCCTTCTCGTCACAAAAGTAAAGATGCCCGCCTGCAAAAACAGGTGAGGCGGAAAATGTTCCGCCTATTCGATCCTGCCAGATGATGTTGCCTTTTTGGGCATCAATACAGGAAACGATTCCGTTTTTATCGGCAACCGTATAGATTCTTTTCCCGACCAGAATCGGAGAGGGTTTGGAAGGCATCGCCCGTTTGACAACCCATTTGATATGCGTTTGGGTGACATTTTCCCTGGCATGGAAGGGATCGATCGCGATCAGCTCGCCTTTTCCGAATCCGGTGCCAGTGAATATGAATTGTCCATTAAAAAGAGGCCGATTAGCCATTGAATGCTGTTTGAATTGAATCCACCAAAGTTCTTTTCCGGTTTCCGGTTCGTACGAAATCAATGCTTTGGCAAAAGGACTGATGAGTTGGGCCTGTCCGTCGATTTCAAAAACAGAAGGGGTGCCGAAGGCTTTTTTATGATCGCCGTTGTCGGTTTCGTACAGATCGAGACGGTCTTTTTTCCAGAGAGTTTTTCCCGTCAATTTATCGAGCGCAACAATATACTGGAAATCGTAACCATCAAAATGGACGATCATCATGTTCTTGTAAACGATGGGGGAAGAACCGGCCCCGCGCCAATGATTGCACGGAAAATCCCGGCGCTGCCAGATCGTTTTTGCCGATTCAGCATCCAGACAGGCGGTGCCATACGTTCCGAAATGGATATAGACACGATCGCCATCCAGCGCAGGTGTCGGAGAGGCGTAGCTGTTCGTGACATCGATTTCGCGAGGATTTTCGTTGGTGAAAACGAGCCTGTCATGGATAATTTCACCGCTGGCTGCATCGACGCACACAACATACATCTTTTTGCCATCTTCGGTGGCGGTGGTCATCCAGATTCGCCCACGGGAAATCACCGGGGAAGACCAACCTCTGCCATGAATGGGCCGCTTCCAGACGATGTTCCTGTTTTTGTCCCCTTGGGCTTTTTCTGTTTGAGCTTCTTGAGCTTCATGCCAATGCACCGGAGGTTGTGAGCGGATCGCCAGGCCGCTTCCGTTGGGACCACGAAACTCCGTCCAGTTCTCCTGCGCATCAGCAGGAACAAGGCAAACCGAACAGACCAGCAGAAAACCGTACAATTTCCAGTTGACTCCCGGTAAACGTCGCATCCCGGACAAACTGTTTCTGGGCATAGATGTCTCTCTCCACAGGAAAATCAGAGCGAATGCCCATGATCGTAACAGATTAGTGAACAACAAGTAAGTGATCCGCACGGTAAAACCTCGTCGCGGAGTAGTGCGGAAATTCTGCAGGTTGTGCCCCATCTTTTTCATCGGAACCGGTTTGGTTCATGGCCTGGCTCGTTGCGCGATTGTTCCAATACAACAACTCAATAAAGTACGGCTATTATTGGGATGCGACAATATGACATGAAAAAACAGGGGGGCAGGAGTGTGAATCTTTCAATGGCCTGCTATCATCCAACTGTTCGCCTTCTGCTCGCCTTCAGTGTGAGCGATCGCATCAGGAAACGGCACACAGGTTCCGTCGGTTGTCATCGGTTGTCTGTGTTACTGCCATCTGGATAAGGCTGTTACCCGGTGACGGCGGCGTCTGGATCCGTTTGGGCGAGCGATCTGTGAGTCAGGTTCACAGCAACGTATTGAGGTGAGGAAAGCAACATTCAGCAGGAGAGATGAGATGTCACAATTTCGGATTGAACGGGATTCCATGGGTGAAGTACGCGTTCCGGAACAGGCGTATTATGGGGCACAGACCCAGCGGGCCGTTGAGAACTTTCCAATTTCCGGATGGACTTTGCACCCACATCTGATTCATGCGATGGGACTGGTGAAAATTGGTTGTGCGACGGCCAACAACGATTTGGGGAAGCTGACTGGAACCGGAAAGAGTCCTCTCAACGCCGAACAGGTTGAAGCGCTGCTCACTGCGGCTAAAGAAGTTTCGGAGGGAAAATTCGATGACCAGTTTCCCATCGATGTATTTCAGACCGGCTCCGGGACTTCCAGCAACATGAATTGCAATGAGGTGATCAGCAACCGTGCGATCGAACTGATGGGCGGAGATCGATTCAGTCCGGAAAAACCGATTCACCCGAACGATCACGTCAATATGGGACAGAGTACGAACGATACCTTCCCGACAGCGATTCATGTTGCAGTCGCGCAGGCGATCGATAAGCAACTCATTCCTGCACTGAAAAAGTTCCAGCAATCACTGGCGAAGAAAGCAGAACAGTGGGATCGAATCATCAAAATTGGTCGAACTCACCTGGCCGATGCGACGCCACTTCGATTGGGACAGGAATTCAGCGGCTTCGCCCGTCAACTGGAACTTTCCGTTGAGCGTGCCGGCCGGGCGCTGGAAGCCGTTCTTGAACTCCCGGTAGGTGGAACGGCAGTTGGAACCGGCATCAACACGCATCCGGAATTCGGTTCTCGTGTCGCGAAATCCCTTTCCGAACAGACCGGTATTCCTTTCGTTGAAGCCGCCAACCATTTTGAAGCCAATGCACAGCGGGATGGATTAGTGGAATGTCATGGTCAGTTGCGGGCGATTGCGTCAACCCTGTTCAATCTCACCAACAATATCCGCTGGCTCGGTTCCGGCCCGCGGTGTGGATTTCATGAAATTGCCATTCCGGATCGTCAGCCGGGCAGTTCCATCATGCCGGGGAAAGTGAATCCCGTTATGTGCGAAAGCATGATGCAGGTTGCGGCTCGCGTGATGGGGAATGACCAAGCGATCGCAATCAGCGGAGCGGCGGGAGGCAACTTCCAGCTGAATATCATGATGCCCATGATGGGGCAGACGGTTCTGGAAAGCATCTCGCTACTGGCCAGTTGCAGCGATGCGTTTGTTGAATTCTGCAGTGATGATCTCGAAGCGGATGAGAACAGCTGCAACGCGGCTGTTGAAAAGAGTCTGGCGATGGTCACAAGCCTGAATCCGTACATCGGCTACGAAAAAGCCTCTGCCTTGGCGAAACAGGCATACAAAACAGGCAAGACCATTCGCGAACTCTGTACCGAGCAGAAAGTGCTTGATCCGGAAACGCTCAACGAAGCTCTCGACCCGATGCGTATGACAGAGCCTCATGCCGATTGAACGGCCGGCGGAGCGGAACTGGTATCTCGAACTGGTTCCCGATTGTTTGCGCAGCGGTTTTTGTGATCTTGATTTGCGGAGTGCGTCCAGTGCTCCCCGGCTATCACGCCACTGCGCCAAACAGCAATTGATGCGTCATGTTTGGGGGGTGTCACAAGTAAGAAAAGCGGGATAACAATCAACATCCAGTCGGTAGTTTGACACGACTACTTTGCTTGAGACGACTTGACACGGGCGTTTTCCCGGCAAAGCCTACCGTTCTGGCAGAGATTTTCCTGTCAGCCGGTAGACATACGCCATAATTTCGACGAAAACTTCGTACATACTTTCGGGAATTGGTTGACCGACTTTCACATCGCGATACAGGGCTCGGGCCAGCGGTTTGCGTTCGATGATCGGAACATCATGTTCACGGGCAATTTCCCGGATTTTCAATGCGATTTCTCCCATCCCCTTGGCGACAACAACTGGAGCGGGATTTTTCTCGGGATCGTATTTCAGGGCGACGGAAATATGCGTCGGGTTGGTGACGACCACGTCAGCATCCGGGACAGCGTTCATTTCCCTCGCTTGTGCGATTTTTTTATGGGCTTCTTTCCTGCGTTGGCGCATCTGTGGGTCGCCATCCATATTTTTCAGTTCTTCGCGAACTTCCTGTTTGGTCATTTTGAGGTCTTTTTCATGTTTCCACTTCTGAAAACTGAAATCGAGAATCGCAATGACCAGCATCGCCAGGCCAAGCTGAAAGGAAAGTTCCAGGACTTTTCCGCTGATCACTCCCAGTATGACATCCGGTTCCACACTCGCCATTCCCTGCAGCATCGGCAAGTTGGCCGCCATGAAAAAACCGGCAATGGTGACCATCACCAACACTTTTCCGATGCTCGTTCCCAGTTTCGCCAGCGAACTGATTGAAGCAATTCGTTTCATTCCTGAAATCGGATTGAGGCGATCCCATTTCAGAGCGAGCGGTTTGGTCGTAAACAGAAAGCCGATCTGCAAAATATTTGCCACCAGTGCAGCACAGAACATCAATCCCATAAACGGAAGTAGAAAGCCGGAAACATGATTGATGATATCCTGCGCATCCCGAACTACTCCTGGTGCATCGAGTTCCAGCAGAGCCGGGCCGGAAAGGAAAGCTTGCATCAGTTGAGCCAGGCTTCGCCCCATCGATGGGCCAAGGAAAAGCAGCCCCCCTGCCGCGGTCAGCATGATCACGGCTGCGTTGACATCGACACTCTTGGCAACATTCCCATCCTTACGGGCTTCGCTGCGCCGGTGCTCCGTCGGGTCTTCCGTCTTTTCGCCAGAATCGGTTTCAGCCATTTAATACCTGCATGTTTAATACCTGCATAATGAGACTCGTACGTTATTCCGGATTTCCACCAGT
>JALTOP010000036.1 GCA_027000105.1 Planctomycetaceae bacterium
ACCGATGCCGAAAAGCAGAAACGGATTGCAACCCTCAATGAAAAAATGACGCCTGCCGTGCTCGCCAAAGCGAATCTTTCACAGGGCAGGGCGTTGTTTGAAAAGAATTGTGCGACCTGTCATCGCCTGTTCGATTCCGGAAAAAATATCGGCCCGAATTTGACCGGTTCCAACCGCGACAGTATCGATTATCTGCTCGTCAACATCATCTCGCCTTCTTCAGTGGTGCCGAATCAATACAAGATTTCGACGATTCTGCTGGAAAGCGGACAGGTGCTCAATGGAGTTGTCGTCAGCAAAACAGACAGGTCGGTGACGGTTCAAACCGAAAAGGAATTGCTGAATCTGGACGCGGACAATATCGAGTTGATCAAGCCATCTGAATTCTCACTGATGCCGAACGGCTTGATTGAAAAATTCAGCGAGGAACAAATCCGCGACCTGCTCGGTTACCTGCAATCAAAACAGCAAGTCGCAATGCCTGCCGAGTAGGATGGGCAAAATCCACGACATCACAGAACGCCCCCCGACAGATGGAGCAAGGTGAAATACCATTGATGGCGGCAGTAGCTATAGTGTGGAGAGTACGCCTCATCGGGAGCGCGGCAACGCGGAGCCTGCCGTGCAGACCGTATTTGTGTAGAGGGAAGATAAACATGCTGCATTTGGTGAATTTCTGAAACGGCTCGCTTGGTGATAGGGGGATATTTTCGGAATGGGGAATCGAAAATCCGAAGCTGAATCGGAAAGAGAAACCAAAGAGGGCGGATCAGGCGAGCAGGCATCGGTCAGAACAGAGGCACAATCGCTGACGTATCGGGATCAGAAAATTGTTGTCGGGGTCTGCCTGTTTCTGCTTTTATGGGCAGGTTGGCGATGGGTGGATCTCTCGCGATGGGGAGAAGCAGAGATTGAGGTGCACAGACTCTCTGCGAAGAAAACTGCCTACCTGATCGACATCAACGAAGCGAACTGGCTTGAATACGCAATGCTGGATGGAATTGGAGAAGTGCTCGCCAAAAGAATTGTCCTGTATCGTGAAAAGCACGGTCCCTTTTCTGCAGTGGAAGATTTGAGACACGTAAAAGGGATCGGGAAGAAAACATTCGAAAAAATCGAGCCGCATCTGGTTATACGAAAATCGCCTGATCGCACCAAAAGCCAGGATCGTTAAGAAAGAGGCTTTGCAGGATCGGCAAAAGAAAAAGCATCCCCGCTTCGAGGATGCTTTCGCTGTTGTTATTTACCGTTATCTACCGGTCTTATCGAGTCTGCCAAGACTACTTCCCGGAGACCTTAAAGGCCTTTTTGAATGCTTTTTCGCCGAATACGAAGTCGACCTGCTCGTCTCCCTGTTTGGCGACTGCCTTGCCCTTGCAGTTGTTGCAGCAGAAACAGACCTTTGCCCCGGCAACGGTGATGACAGTTGAACCATTCAGTTTACCGCCGGTCAATGGGCAGCATTTCTGCTTCGCCTGCTTGGTGGCAACCAATTGCGCGTTGGCGCGAGCGGCAAACTTGGCCGGATCTTTACTGAATGCCTTTTTGCAGTTGCCACAACAGAAATAGACGGTAGCTCCATTGTACTCAACGTGCTGACCAGCCTGGGCGGGTTTCTTTTTGGCAACGGGACATTTGGCGTTGGAAAGATCAATATCTGCAGCGTTGGCAGAAACCGTCAAAAGGCTCATCACAGCCAGACTTAAGAAAATTCGACGCAACATGAGGTAAGCTCCTTTGGTAAGAACAGTCAGGATTGTGCTCTTTCGGCTCTTTATGGGAAGGAACGCCCCTAACATAAAGCCCGAAGATGCAATTGGGTCAGAAAGCTGAAGTCGCTTTCACGCAGGCAATTCACGATACCCCCCACAGATAACTCATTCAAGCAACTCATCCACATTTTAAGTCGGTTTCAGAAAACCATACTATTCGGGACTTGAATGTCCGTTAATGCCTGTAGGGCAACAACATGACGGTAACTTCATACATCAAGGGGAATCTGTTAGCTTACTCACAGTTCCAAAAATTTGACGATTCCTGAATCAAACTCACTTCCTGGGTGTTCGTCCGAGGCGGGTACATGAAAACGACCGCTGATTCCAACACGAAAGCTGCTGAACTCCTGCAACAGCAGGGGGCAGTTGCCATTCCGCCCGGCACAATTGGTATCCATTGGTTTATTACCCTGCGCTGGGTAGCCGTGTTGGGGCAGTTGTTGGTTGTTTTGGTTGTCAATTATTTTTTTGCAGTACCTCTGGAGTTTCTCCCCCTTGCGGCGGCCATAGGCGTAACAGCGCTAAGCAACTTCTTGTTGACTGTCTGGTTTTTACGGGCCCACGATCCGCTGGAGGAACGGGAGCGTTCGCGATTATGGTCTGCCATATTTTCCGCGGTGATGGCTGTCGATCTGCTTCTGTTGACGGCCATGCTGTATTTCAGCGGGGGGCCGGGGAATCCATTCTGGATTTTTTATTTTGTCAATCTCTGTCTGGTGGGAATAGAACTATCTGCTCCAGTCGCCTGGGGGCTGAATTTTCTCGCAATTTTCTGCTATGCTTTTCTGTTGTACGATCATCACCCGTTGCAGGTTGCGGTGTTTCAGGATTACCTTCCCGCTATCCGGAAGACCGGCGTCATCACGTTGGCGCATAATGGTGCCCTGTGCGCGTTTATTACATGTGCTTCGGTTATCATCTTCTTTTCCACTTTCATCACCGGGAAACTGAGAAGGCGGGAAATACTGATTCGCGATTTGGAAGCCAAGCGGATTCGTGGCGAAAAACTGGAGGCGCTGGGTACGCTGGCAGCCGGGGCAGCGCACGAGTTGTCAACTCCTTTGGGCTCAATTGCGATTATCGCGGGAGAAATACAGCACAGCCTCAGCGTTTCGCAGTCGCAGCAGGATGATGAGAACCATTCCCATCTGTTGGAAGATATCGCCCTGATCCGCTCGGAACTGGATCGTTGTCGATTCATCCTGAATCATATGTCTGCCCAGGCAGGAGAAGAAACGATCGAAAAAAAGGATTCCCTGACGGGAAAAGAGTTGCTGGATCTGATTATGAAAGAGGTCAAGCAGCCTTCGCGGGTCATTACTTCCCTGTCCCCGGAAGCGGAATCCTGCCAAGTTCGCGTCAGCCCGTATGTCACGGCTCAGGCACTGCGGGGAACAATCAAGAATGCCCTGGAAGCCTCTCCTTCCCATGCAAATGTACGAGTGAAAGTTGATTGCCAGGACGGTATGCTTGTTCTCACCGTAATCGACGCAGGTGATGGTATTCCGGATCAAATTCTCTCTCGCATTGGCGAACCATTCTTTACCACCAAGCGGACAGGCAAAGGAATGGGACTGGGGGTTTTTCTGGCTCGGACAGTTGTCGAAAGATTGGGAGGAACGATGCAAATCGACTCCACCAAAGATCGGGGAACAACCGTTGTATGCCGGATCCCATGCCAAACCGGATAAGGCCCTGCGCGATACCACGACCGTCTCCTTTCATCCCAACCATTGCAAGCATGATAAACATGAAATCATTTGCCGCCATTCTCCTTTCCGTTCTGTTTGTCGGGACCGTTCTTGTTGCCGCACCTGCAGAAAATGCGGAAGATGACATTCTGATCGCCGGGTTTGAAAGCGAAACTTATGGTCAGTGGAAAACGACCGGTGAAGCATTCGGACCCGGCCCGGTCAAAGGGACATTGCCCGGCCAAATGCATGTGAGTGGCTATCGCGGCAACAGGCTTGTGAATTCATTTTACAGGGGCGATCGCACAACCGGCACGTTGACCTCGCCGGCTTTCAACGTGGAGCGGAACTACCTTACTTTTCTGATTGGAGGAGGCGGATACAAGGGAAAAACGTGCATCAATCTTTTGCTCAACGGGAAAACTGTTCGCACGGCTACCGGCCCCAATACACAACCCGGGGGCAGCGAACAGCTTTCCCTTTCCTGCTGGGATGTCAGGGAGTTTCGTGGGAAAATGGTCTCTCTGGAGATTGTCGATCAGGCAAAAGGAGGGTGGGGACATATCAATATCGACCACATCGTGCTGACAGACAAAAAGCCGAAAGTGCCCGTTCTTGTCCGGCAACAGCGGGAGATGACGATCACCCGTAAGTACCTGTTGATTCCCATTTCCAACGGAGCGAAAAAAACCGATCTCGTTCTTGAAGTGGAGGGGACTCCCGTTCGAAATTACGAAACCGAACTCGCCACCAATGCCGATGCGGTTGACTGGTACGCCTACTTTACGGTTGATTCCTACCGGGGGAAATCAGCAAAAATTGTCGCGGGCAATGCAACTGAAGAAGGGTTCGCTTTGATCAGACAGGCTGATGAGATCCCAACCGCGATTCCCTTTTACACCGAACCGCTTCGACCACAATTTCATTTTTCGCAGAAAGTCGGGTGGAACAACGATCCCAATGGAATGGTCTATCTTGATGGGGAATGGCATCTCTTTTTCCAGTATAATCCGACCGGGCGGAACTGGGGGAACATGACCTGGGGACATGCCGTCAGCAAGGATCTGATTCATTGGAAGCAACTCCCCAACGCTCTTTTCCCGAAGACAACGGCTCGGGGGGCCTGCTTCTCTGGCGGTGCAGTGGTTGATCGAAAAAACAGTGCCGGCTGGAAAACTGGTGATCGTGATGTGCTCGTCGCTTTTTTGACGGACACCGGCGCTGGCGAATCGATTGCCTACAGTCTCGATCATGGTCGCACATTCACATGGTACCCGGGCAACCCGGTCGTCAAACACAAAGGACGTGACCCGAAAGTGATCTGGTATCAGTACGATCAGCATGATACGCCACTAAACGAAAAAGCGAGCAGGCTGGGCGGTCATTGGGTGATGGCGGTTTACGATGAACAGGAGAAATACGGTAAGAATATCGCCTTTTATACTTCGACAAACTTGAAACAGTGGAGAGAACAGACCCACTTGTCGGGCTATTATGAATGCCCCGAATTGTTCGAACTGCCCATCGATGGCGATCAAAACAGGACTCGCTGGGTTGTTTTTGCAGCCGATGCCCGATATAGCCTGGGCAATTTTGATGGAAGAAAATTCACTCCTGATGAACCGGGAAAACATCGCGTCCATTACGGTTCGTACTATGCGTCCCAGGTGTTCAGCAACGCGCCCGATGGCCGCAAAATTCAGATCGGATGGGCGAAAATTTCCATGCCGGGGATGCCCTTCAACCAGACATTCAGTTTCCCGCATCAGTTGACGTTGCGCACAACAGAAGAAGGTGTTCGCCTGTATGTCAGACCGGTGGAGGAAATCGAAAAAATCCACCGAAAAAAACACTCACTCAGTATCCGAAAGCTGACTCCCACCTCTCCGGTAACAGTCGATGTTTCGGGCAGCCTGTTTGATATCCGCGCCAGTTTCAGGCCAGGCCAGGCAAAACGGATTGGTCTGGATATCGGCGGTGATGTTGTCGCCTACGATGTGAACGGAAAAAAACTGAATGGAGCAGACCTGAAGCCGGATCACGGGATCATTACGATGCAGATTCTGGTGGATCGCCCCATGCTGGAAATCTGTGGGAATCAGGGACGGGTCGTGATTACCTCGGCTCGGAAACATCATGGTGATGTTCGCTCTATCAAGATCTTCTCAGAAGGGGGTGAAGCGGAACTTATCAATCTGGAGGTACACGAACTGGAATCGATCTGGAATGCCGGGAAATAGTCTGTGACTGGAGAGTGTTCCCCACATTCTCCACATGTTTTATGTTTTGGAACAGGTGTCCCCTTTTATGTTTTGGAACAGGTGTCCCCGCCGGGCCTGCCTCGCTGTTGTCTTTGTCGCAATCATCAACAATCGCTTGCATCTGGCGCTCTCATCTGGCGGACCATTGCATTGCTCATGCAGTCTGCTTTTGTTGTCGGGTTGTGCGGCCGGATTTTACAATCGGGTTTTACAATCGGGACAGGCGTCTCTGTTGGCAAACCTCTGTCTGCTTAATAGACTGTAGCCTGATTGGCAGAGAATGTTTTCCATCCTCCTTCCACGCCGCCACGGCAACTGATATTGAACAATTATGCCTCGTTATAACCCGAAAACTATTGAACCCAAATGGCAAGCCTTCTGGGAAAAGAACCGTACTTTTGAAACCCCCGAGCAACCGCCTGAAAATTCGACGGGCAAAATGTATGTGCTCGATATGTTCCCGTATCCTTCGGGCAGCGGGTTGCATGTCGGGCATCCGGAAGGGTACACCGCGACCGACATCGTTTCCCGTCATGCGAGAATGCAGGGCAAGCATGTGCTGCATCCGATGGGGTGGGATGCGTTCGGACTGCCCGCCGAACAACACGCCATCGAAACCGGGACACACCCTCGCGAAACAACGTACAAAAATATCGACAACTTCCGCAGGCAACTGAAGCAACTCGGCTTCAGTTATGATTGGTCACGCGAAGTCTCGACTACCGATGAAGATTACGTCCGTTGGACACAGTGGATTTTTCTGCAACTGTTCGACAGTTGGTACGATCCCGATTTCACCTGGACCGGGCCGGATGGCAAACAGCGAGTCGGCAAAGGGCGCCCGATCGATGAACTTCCGATTCCTGAAGAGATTCAGGCTGAAGGAGAAGACGCGGTGCGTCAATATCAGGATGAGCATCGCCTGGCGTACCAGTTGGAAGCTCCCGTGAACTGGTGTCCGAAACTGGGGACCGTCCTGGCGAATGAAGAAGTCAACGCGGAAGGGAGAAGCGACCGGGGCAATCATCCGGTCGAACGCAGGAATTTGCGTCAATGGATGCTGCGCATCACCTCTTACGCCCAGCGATTGCTCACGGAACTGGAAGATCTCGACTGGCCCGAATCGGTCAAACAGTTGCAGCGTAACTGGATCGGCAAAAGCCTGGGCGCAGAAGTTGACTTCCTGATTAAAGACGAACGTGCGGGAATCAGTTTTGAGGATTGGAAAGCGAGCCGTTCGAAACAGGGATTCCCGAAACGCGCTGATGAAGCCGTGTTGCGCGTTTACACGACCCGTCCCGACACGCTGTTTGGGGCAACGTATATGGTGATCGCTCCGGAACATCCGTTTGTCTCGCGGTTGACGAGTCCCGAACAGAAAGAAGCTGTCGAGCAGTACATTCAAAAAACGGCTGCCAAGAGCGACCTGGATCGAACCGATTTGGCGAAAGAAAAAACAGGCGTGTTCACGGGAAGCTACGCCTACAATCCGGTCAATGGGAAAGAAATCCCCATTTGGATCGCCGATTACGTTTTGCTCAGCTATGGCACCGGGGCGATTATGGCGGTTCCGGCTCACGATGAACGGGATCTCGAATTCGCACAAACATTCGATCTGCCAGTGATTGAAGTCGTCCAACCGAACGACGAAAAAACGCCCGCGACCGGTTTCACAGGAGAGGGAACCGCAATCAATTCCGGCGAATACAACGGGACTCCCACCAACGAATTCAAAAAGAAAATCACAGCCTGGCTGGAAGAAAACGGCTTGGGCAGACAGGCGGTCAATTTCCGTTTGCGTGACTGGCTCTTTTCCCGTCAACGATACTGGGGGGAACCGTTTCCGATTTGGCATCAGTTGGATGAACAGGGAAATTTGACCGGAATAATCCGTCCGGTTGATGAATCTGAATTGCCTGTCAAACTGCCTGAAATGGACGATTTCGCCCCGAAAGGAACGCCGGAACCGCCTCTTTCCGCGGCTCCGGAAAGTTGGTTGTACATGACCGACGAAAAGGGAGTTCGCTGGCGACGCGAGACGAACAGCATGCCTCAATGGGCAGGAAGCTGCTGGTATTTTCTGCGATTTTGCGACAGCAAAAACAGCGAACGGTTTATCGATCCGGAAAAAGAAAAATACTGGATGACGGTC
>JALTOP010000037.1 GCA_027000105.1 Planctomycetaceae bacterium
CCGGCGCGGATCACGATATTTTCTTCGCCACAGTGAAGTCACCGCCAGCAGCGGGATTTCCCAGAGCAGTTTCCAACTCCAACGATTGAGGCGTATTCCGGGAAGGACGGTCGTATCGAGATGCTCTGCGACATGCAGACGCGTTTCCGCCCAGAAATCCCGCCAGGGGATGAAGGTGATTCCATCGATCATCCGCTTTTTTTTCAGGGCGGGATGACGAACAATAAAGCAGATTTCATGATCGGTGTAGCGGGCCAATCCCCGGGCGATGGTAACCGCACGCGTTTCAGAACCTCCAAAAATCCCGATCGCGGTCGGTTCGACAACAGGATAGGCGTGCAACAGGACAAAACAGATTTTCATATCTTCGAGGCAGGCATCGAATTAAGGTGCCCTGTAGTAGGAAAGAAACGGAGTCGGCTATCTACGCAAATGAATTGACGCAGCTGATTTGTTTTGGTTTCGATCTGTTTGGATTTCGATCACAGCATTGAGTGCATGAGATGAATATGAATGCCATCGTTTATTTCTTTCTATTGTCTGTCAATTCCCGTTATCAGCGACACAAGACAGAAAAAGCGGCTCAACAGATCCGTTCCAGTATTTCAGGGAATTGAAAACAGGTGCCATCTGAGGCAGTAAATTCGCGGATCGGCCAGCGATCGCTTTTGCCGTAGTCCTCAGTGATGTTCCTTCCGACAATGAATGTATGGGCAATCATGGTCGAACCGACTACACTTTGCCAGTGCCACGGAGTGTGCGATATGAAGAATTGGTCTTCTCTCGGTTTGAAGACCTGTTCGGGATGTCGAAATCCCAATTGCCAGGCGAACGCGGCTGCCCGCCATTGATTGTCGATTTTTTTCTCTTTACAGATATTTTTCAGTTCCTGCCAAACCTGCTGATGGCAGTCTCCCTCCTGCACCAGGGGTAATATCGCTGCAAGGGTTTCGCCGGCTTGTTGGTATTCCTGTTGCTCCCGTGCTCCCAGTTGGGAGAAGGAAACAGAACGGGAAACGGCGTAATGGATCCCCTTTTTTCTGGCAACAAAGTTGATGGTGCACTGCCTTTCGACAACGCCATTTCCATAGGACCAATGTCGATACCTGCGTAAACGGCCATCTGCCAATACCTGTATCTGGACGGGGACGATGCCGCGTTTAATCGCGCGGTGAGCGACTTCGCCTGCAATCTCCGCTTCACTGGTGTTCGGGCTCATATTTCTGCAGGTTGCTTCTACTGCGTAGGTTGCCAGTGCCCCCAGATTTCGCCAGTTTTTTTCAACAATGGGGGATAACTCCGCTCTCAGTTGTCTGATTCGTTCCTCCATCATGCGTGTACGTCCCACGCCGGAATCACTGATAACGGAACGTCCTCGCGTAATTTCATCGTACAGATCTTCCAATGGCTCGCGCCACCGTCGTTCTTTCAGTTGAAAGCCGAGAGCTGCAATTTCCCGATCGAATAACTGGGGGGAAACCGCACCGTGAGTCAGAATGACCCGACCTTTGTGCGAAATGAAAACGGCGACCTGTATGTGTTCCAACGCCGATTGAAAACGGGAGTCTCCCCCGCAGGTAAACCAGGAAAAGTTTTCCGGCAAGCTGAGAAGCAGACAGTCATATCCCAAATCATCAAGCAATTCGACACACGCCTGGTGGTTTCGGTCGACCTGAGCCAAACGCTCTTTGTCCAAGGGGAAAAGTGGCAGATTTTCTGAAATGTCCGCTGGCATTGAAATCCCAACTCGGCTGTTCCGTTATGATCGTCAACAACTATGATCGTCAACGTCGAACCCAACCCATGACCAGGTTATCAGATTCAAACTTCTGAATTGATACTGAACTTTATTCGGCGGCTTCCAGCAGCGAAACGACCGAAACATGACGTATCAATTGTTGCC
>JALTOP010000038.1 GCA_027000105.1 Planctomycetaceae bacterium
AGGAACCGTGAGTTATGCGATAGCAGGCGGAATGTGTCTATTTGTCAGCGAGAGGTTCTTCGACGAGAGAGCGGATTTTGTAGTTATCGCCGAATCTTGTGTAGACGAAAATTGGGCGGCGATCCAGTGTGTACGCCCCGGGCTGGCTCTCCCAATAGGCTCTATTCTCCAGCGAAGCGGGCTGTGTATACAGTACCCTCTTGCATCGGGGGCAGACAGAGCCGATAGGGCTGGTGCTTGTCTCCGGAAGTTGATGAATCAGACAATGACTGATGCTCGTCGCTTTCATGCCCCTATCGTTGCCGGAATTGAGCGGAATTTCTACACCTTTTTTCTGGCGGAACAGGTTTTTTTTCAGGCGATAACGGAATCATTCATTGTAATCCCGATAATCCGCACACTGTTTCATGATTGGCAGGAATAACCTGAAACGGTGTTCAATTGAAACTTTATCCAATTTGGGCGATAACCATTAACATGGCTATAACATTAAATGAACGGGCATGGGAATTGGTTGAGCAGTCACTGTCCAAACTGGATGAACTGAAGATCGGCTGTGACAGCTTGCAGACAGGAACCCGTGTTCTCGATTTTGGCGTGCAAACCGAAGGTTCGTTGGCGGCAGGGCTTCTGCTGGCGCGTGTTTGTTTGTCTGGATTGGCCGAAGTTTCCATTCTGAACGGCGAGATCGGCACGATATTCTGGCCAGTAGTTCATGTGGTGACAGATTTTCCTGTGCAGGCCTGTTTGTGCAGTCAGTACGCCGGTTGGGAAGTGAAAACCGATAGCTACTTTGCGATGGCTTCCGGACCGATGCGGGCTAATGCCGGGCGAGAGGAAATCTTCAAACAGCTTGGCTATTCTGAACGGCATCGCTGTGCTGTTGGGATTCTTGAAGCGGACAAACTGCCCGATTCCTCCACTGTGCAGCAAATCGCAGCCGAGGCGAAAGTGGAACCGCAGAACCTTGTCTTGCTCGTTGCGCCGACATCCAGCCTGGCAGGATGTTTACAGGTTAACGCCCGCGCCATCGAAACAGCTCTGCACAAGTTGCATGAACTTGAATTTGATGTTGGGCGGGTTGTCTCCGCCACCGGAATGGCTCCGCTCTCTCCCGTTGCAAGTGGCACGCTGGCCGCGATTGGTCGCACGAATGACGCCATTCTGTATGGTGGACGGGTTACGATGTATGTTCGTGGTGATGACGAATCGCTTGAGCAGATCGGCCCGAAACTCCCCGCGTGTTCTTCTGCAGATTACGGAAAACCGTTTGAGCAGATTTTTCGTGATGCCAATAGCGATTTCTACCAGATCGATCCGATGCTGTTCAGTCCGGCTCAAGTTGTTTTCCAGAATATCGATACCGGCCGGGTTCAATGCTTCGGCAAGACGGATGAAAAATTGTTGATGGAGTCGTTCGGCATCTTTCCCTGAAACGTATTTGGGGCTCTCATTCATCCAACATAAAACAGGACGGGAATTGAGCCTCTGGACCACTTCCGGGATTGTGGATGGTTTTAGGAAGAATCGCCATTGCAACAACGCAGGGAGAATGAAACAATTCAACCAGCGGACGGGAGAGGAATGCGTCGATTCCTGTTTTTTGAGACGGGAGTTTTCCTTTTCCCGACGGCGGTTCTGTTTACGTTTCTGTTTCTTTTGTCCATCTGAATCATGTCCTATCGATCGATAAAACGTCTGCTCGGAGAAACGAGCCTTGAACGGAAGTGCCGGTTTCTGTTCGGGGGCGGGCTGATGCTGTTGATTTCGGGCAGCTTCTATTTCTACGCCCAGTTGACGGCGACGATCATCGAGAAACAGAACAAGGAAACCGCCCAGTTGCTGGTCGCCCCGATCATTATGGAGAAGCACCTCGACGCGGTCGATGTCGATAAGCGGTACACGCAAGTGATCAAGAATATGGCGAGTACCCTGAAGCCGGACGAATTCAAAAATTATCGTTGGCGATTACTCAAGCCGGATCCGGTGGCGGATTCCGAATTTCGCACCAGCGATTTTTTTGACGATCAGGTACTTCCCAAAATCCGCAACGGAGAACAGGAGGTCATTCTTCATCTTCCGGAGGAAAAAGAGTACCGCTATTACGCGGCTGTTCATGCGACAAAATCCTGTCTTTCCTGTCACTATCATTCAAAAATCAATGCCCGGATAGGTGATGTGATTGGAATGGTGAAAATCACTCTCCCTCTGGAAAAAATCCGAAATCGCCTGGCGAACAACAATGCGATTCTGCTCGCGATGGCGCTGGTGACCTCCTTCCTGGCGATGGTTGCGGCCTATGCGATTGTGCGTTACGTGATTGTCAAACCGGTTCTTCATTTGAAAGAGGTCAGCGATGAAATTGCGAAAGGTTCCCTCGATTTGCGAGCGAATATCCGAACCGGTGATGAATTCGAAGAACTGAGTCATGCCTTCAACCGCATGCTGCGCCATCTGGTGACGGTGCAGGACGAGCTGAAGCAGGCGAACAGCAATCTCGATTCCAAAGTTGACGAACTGGCCCGGGCAAACCTGTCGCTGTTTGAAATGAACAAGTTGAAGAATGAATTTCTGGCGACCATGAGCCACGAATTACGCACTCCACTGAACAGCATTCTTGGTTTCAGTGAGGTTCTTTGTTCAGCGGAAAATCTCAACGAAAACCAGAAACGGTACATAAGCAATATCTCGACTTCCGGTCAGTTATTGTTGGCCATGATCAATGACATTCTCGATTTGGCGAAAATCGAAAGTGGCAAAATGGAGATTCATCCCGTTGAATTTTCAATTGCCGAATTGATCGAGGAGCTTTGTGGCAGAATTGCACCGTTGGCGGATCGGAAGAATATCGAATTGACCTGGAGCACCTCTGCGGACATCCCTCCGCTTTATCAGGATATGGGAAAGATACAGCAGATTTTGACGAATCTGCTTTCAAACGCGGTCAAGTTTACTCCCGATGGTGGCCGTGTGCGCGTCGAAACCACACCGGTTTGTCTGCCCGATCACAAACAGTCTCCCGATTACGTCCAGATCAGTGTTGCTGATACGGGAATCGGGATCCCGCTGGCTGATCAGGAACGTATCTTCGAAAAGTTCAGACAGGCCAGCACCATCCCCGGACAGGAAACTTTGTTGACCCGCGAATACGAAGGAACCGGCTTGGGGCTTTCCATCGTGATGGAACTGAGTAAACTCCTCGGAGGGGAGGTGACGCTCGAAAGTGAATTTGGAAAAGGAAGTGTCTTTACTGTTCGATTGCCACAGCGGATACAACCTGTTGCTTCGCAAGAGGTGGAAACCGACAGCGTCCTTGAGTACCAGACGTTGGAGAGAACACGCCAGCGCGCCCAACAACTCGTCAATCACCACAAACCGCAGGAAAACGGACAGGAGCACGATTCCGAATTGATAGACGAAAGCGAAAACCCGAAACGGGAAGTCGGGTGAGTCGGTCTGTTCTGATGCGCAATTGATACAATCATTACAACCGGTATCAAACAAGAATGAAGTACGCTCTCGTCGCTTCAGTGACAGAGAATGATCAGAACGCGACTTGCATCGGCCGAAAATAGCTTGCAGGGCCAAAAGAAATGATGCATTCGGTATAGAATCGATCTTCTGTCAAAGGCTGGCTTTCATGCAGAATACTGTTCAGGAATTTCTCGACAGTGATATTCTGAAAGTGACTGAAAATATATCTATCGAGTTTGCCGTCTCGCTCGTTTTGTATCGACGGGCAGACAAAGTGTACGTTGTTGATGAACAGCAGCATCTGGTCGGGTTGGTTCCCGGGTTTTCTTTGGTCAAATCGCTCATCAACGCCGAGAACGAATCACATACGGTCGGGCAAATCATGAGCAGCCACATCGTTTCATGCGATGCCTGTTCCGAAATGGCTGAAGTCGCCCCTCTGTTCCGCGAGGCGTGCCATGAAAGCATCGCTGTGACAGACCGGGGGATTCTGGTTGGTCAACTGCTCAGGCATGATGTATTACGTTGGCTCTCCCTGCGTTCTTTGCAGGGTAAAGGGAACGACGGGAGTGAAAAGAGAAAGCAGATCCCGACTCCACAGTTTCTGAAAAAACAGCGCTGTCCCGAAACGACAGGTTCGTTTTAATCACAGGGGAGCATTCATTCCCCTATTCCGTGTCGGCGTTGTCAGTTCCGTCTTCTTTTTCATCTGGTTTATTTGGAAGCCTTTTTTTTCCGAACGATCTCATCCGGGTCGATTCCCATTTCACGAAGCAGGATTTTCAGATCTTCCCAGACGTATTTCTTGGCCGGCGGGTTTCGAAGCAGGTAGGAAGGATGATAGGTACACAGGACTTTGGCTCCGGCGTACTCGTAGAATTTGCCACGCATTCGGCCGATGGGGGTCGATTCATTCAACAGGTTCTGTGCAGCGATTGTTCCCCAGCAGACAATATACCGGGGGTTGACAACCTCGATTTGTCCATCGAGAAAGTCCCGGCAGTTCGCCGCTTCGAGAGGAGTGGGGTTTCTGTTTCCAGGAGGTCGGCAACGTAAAATATTGCAGATGTAAAGCTCTTCCCGTTTCCAGCCACACGCCTCGATAATCGTATTGAGCAACTTGCCTGCCCGTCCGACAAACGGTTCTCCCTGTTTGTCTTCATCCGCTCCGGGAGCCTCGCCGATAAACATGACCTTTGCCCGTGGGTTGCCCACACCAAAAACCGTCTGTGTCCGTCCTGCCGCCAGTTCCGGACATTTGCGACACGCAGCTACCTGCTCACTCAACTGAAGCAAGCGATCCTTGCGTTCCTTCAAATTCATCTCTGTCACACCTGCCTTCTCTTCGTGTCGTTCTTCCTGTCCGCTCGGGGGAGGGACAGTTACTTCCTGAATAGCCACTGTGTTATCCGGCGGGGAAGGAGATTGGGGACGGATGCTGCGCTCGAGAAGTTTTTCCAACAGGGACTCTCCGGCTGAATGGGGGAGAGCCTGCAGGCCTGCCTTCTTCCACGACTGCAATGTCTGTTCGATCGCTCGATTGAGATTCATAATTCAACAATGCGGAAAATTATTCGGGCTGTGAATTGGACATTGTATCGAACTTCACCAGAACTGGCAAAGAAGCAGCATTTCCACAACGACGCTCGAACACCTGTTTGCAAATGTTGTTACGCCTTGTTGTTACGTCTTCAGTTCGGTCGGATCAGTTCTGCTTTAATGTCGATTCGATCTGTTCCAGCCGTTTGGAGATATCCTGCAGATAGCCGATGATGATTGCATGAGTCATGACGGCGTCGATGCCGACCGGAGAATCGGGATTACTGATGTGCGAGAGGATTTCTTGATAGTCTTCTTTTGATCTTAAAATCGGATCCGTCATTGATATGGCTTTCTTTTTATCTGGAACAATCCGTACCTCGGGTATGTGGACGGCCTGGAACAGCAGCCCCAACTCCGGGAAACTTGGTAAAGGAAAACGCCCCGCCAACTCTTTCAAATTGACAGGGCGGGGAGTTATTCATTTATCAGGGAGATGAAATCACTTTCCAGCCAAATGCACGGGCGTGGGCAATGGTGGAATTAAACTGTCATCGATAGATGGTGCGTAGCGAACAACCTGCGGAACGTGAAAATGTGCCGTTCGTACAATTCGCGTTCGTTGTGGCGTCTTTAGAAAAGTGACTTTCCCGTTATCAATTTCAATCGGAGCAGGAACCAGTTGCAGCGAGGGTACCTTGACGCCGCCATTCTCCTCAATCTCTGTTGGAGCAGGCTTACGTTGTTCAACGGGCAGTAGTGGTGAGGTGGGGATTTTTTTCGCTTCAGTTTTCTTGCTCACCGGAGGCGGCCCGAAACCCTCGAATGCAGGAGCATCTGTCTTTTTTTCCGGCTTTGTTTCTTCTACCGAAGGTCGTTTGGGCAGAGAGAACAGGTCGGAGGAATTCTTCTTTTCATCGTAATTGCTGTTTGAACCGCTTCCCGTATTCGAACTGTTGGTTGCTTCCGGTTTGATTTCAGGAGTTGTACTTTTGAAGGTTGTCGTTGGCGTGGGGGTTGGAGTGCTGGTCGCCGGAGTTGGGGTCGTTCCGGTTGCTGGAGTTGTCCCGGACGAACAGTTACCGGTCGCACAGCCCTGCAAGCAACTGCTGCAACCGGTGTAACAGTTATTGCAACTCGACAGGCCGTAGTAACCGCCATAATAACTGCCGTAAACGGGATAATAACTGGCCTGATACTGCTGGAGTCCACCGTATCCTGTGCTACACCCCGTGTTACACGCCGGTTGACAGACCGTCCCCGGATAGTAGCCCAAGGCTCCATAGCGACGGGCTCGAAATGGGCGATAGGCCAGAAAACGACCAGTTCTGCTGCGAACAGAACCAACCGGCCCGAAAATCACATCGTAAGCCCAAGGGATAATACCGGCTTCGGAAGAGTTGACAGCCCCCAAAACAACGCTGATCCCCGCACAGGCCAGCACAAAACATCTAAAGCTCTTTTTCATGAGAAATCTTCTCCAAAAAACCAACACCTGGATGGACTTGCCACTCACTTTCCTCCTGAAAGAGCCTGGTTTTCTACAATAATTCAGGATGCGCGAATCATTCCGCCGCCGTTTACTTCAAATTTCGAGAGCTTGAACGATCACCCGTTACCACTCACAATACTTATACTGCCCTTGTACACCCGATAAAACCGTTATGTCAATGATTAAACCATGCTGTCACTACAATCGGATCAGGAATTGCCTCGCATAATCGGATTATATGGCCCAGCCTTCCAGTCCGAGCAGTTGGCTTTAGAGGCCACTTCACTTGGGTTCAGTGGTGCGATTGTTTATCAGCTTCGCGTTGGGAATCGGAAATATGCCTTGCGAATCTGGCCTGCCTTTGAACGCTCCATACCCAAACTCGAAGCCTTGACACGACTTCTGGAAGATCTGCATCAACAGGGCATCACTTATGTTTCTCCTGCGGTCAGAAAGGAAGATGGCTGCGTCGTCACGATTTCTTCTGCGGGCAGGATGATCCACATTGAACCGTGGCTGCCGGGTCAGCCTGGCACAGAAATATCTTCTTCCGATGAAAAACTGGAAAACATGATGCTGGCATTGGCGCGTCTGCATCTTGCGGCGGCGAAGCATACGCCAAAACAGGAGCATTATTCATGGCTGCGCCCTGCTCACCTCGGGCAGTCTGCGAGTCTGAAACACCGCCTCAAAAAAGTGGAACATCACCTCAAAACGGGTATTTCCGGCGACTTTGCCGGCCGACCACTTTCAGAACAGAGCAGGGATTTTTATCAGCGTTTGCAATCTGTTTTCCGAACTCAGGCCGCTTCGCTTTGGGAAGAATTGAAGAAGGCTTCCCGTCAATGTATTCCTTTACAGCCTGTGTTCAAAGACCTTTGGCGGGAGCATGTTTTGTTTACGGGGAACAAGGTAACGGGCATGATCGATCCAGCTGCGTTCAGTTGCGATTCAGTTCTCACCGATCTTACCAGATTACTTGGTAGCGTCGCCGGAAATGACTGGAGCAAATGGAGCGAAGCGATTGCCATTTACCAGACAGTCCGTCCCCTCAATCAGACAGAAGAAAAGATGATCACGGTTTTCGATCAGAGCAATTTACTGCTCAGCGCGATTGGCTGTTTTGATAAATATACGAATATTCCACCCGATGCCGACCAGGCTTCTTTGCGACAGAAGAACCGGCTTTCTTCCCGTTTGGAAGAATATCTCAATCGCCTGGAATCGTATCACAGCAGGTAAACTCTGGTCGGGTCGTGACCACGTTCTGTTGTTTTTCGCCCGTTTGTTTTTGCCTCAGACGCTGTGCTTCAGACGCTGTTCTGCTTAGCCGAATTGTCGGGCCTGTTGCCACATTTGGGTAAACAGCTTCTTCTGCTCGGCAAGTTTGGCAACAATATCATCTTTGGGGACTTTTCCCTCCTCCAACATCAACCAGCCGGAGTAGTTTTCTTTTGCCAGCAGGTTGAAGAATTGTTGGTGAGGGTAAGACGAATTGATGAGATCGTGAATGTGGACTGTCGCACCAAAGCGATCTTTCACCAGATTGAAGTTGTACTCCAGGCCTTTTCCCTGCAAGTCGGTCGGATTGCAATTCCAGCAGATCGCGACATTGGGATGATCTGCGATCTCCAGAATCTGTTTCATGATGGGAAGTGGCGCACACTGCCCGTGTACCTCCAGGCGAATTTGCTGTCCCCATTCAAGACCGTATTTCCCTAATTGATTGAGCGTTTTGCCGATTTGTTCGATCGTCTTTTCGTGTGGGACATTTTTGTGAAACGAATTCGGCTTCACTTTCACGCCGGTTCCCCCCACATCGTGGCTCAGCTTGATGAAATCATGCGTAGCCAAAATCGCTTTCCTGAGAACTGCAGGATCCGGATTGTCGTAGCGTTCATCACTGCCGATTCCGACCAGCGTGACGGGGCTGTCCGCAAATTGCTTTTTGACATCGCGTCGCTGAGCAGCAGTCAATGTTCTTTCGACTCCATGCCGGTGCGTGGTTCGCAGTTCGACGCCCGGTACTTCTGCGGTCTCACAGTTTTTAATCAGCGTGGGGAGATCCCAATCTTTTCCCCAGTTGTAGGTGACCAATCCATATTGAACCTTTCCGGATTGACCACTGCTTGCCGGTTTCTTCGCCCCGCAAGCAACGCCCGGCAGTCCCGTCTGAACAATCGCAGCTCCACCAACAGCACACCGGGTCATAAATTCTCTGCGGGATCGGGTATTCATTCTATTTCTTTCCGATTCTGTTTTTCTGGGCAGTCGACTATTTGCGGTATTCATCAAACGCGTGCCTGAAATTCTACGAAACAACCGAACCGGGATGCAAATAATCGAGCAGGCAATGACGCAAACAATGCGGAATGAAGAGGGAGCTTTCCGTCGGAATCGGCTGTTTTTCGCCCTTTAGTGGAGAATCGAAATTTTTTGCTGATTTTCGTGGAACATTTTTGATGCCACTTGCGTCCCAGCGGTAGCCTGGTCTTTCCCGGTTCTTTTCCGGTTGATATCCTCGCTTGGCACGTGAAATCCTGTTCGGGATCACCTCTCAAGATTCTGACTATCTGTATACAAGGTGTTGAACCATGTGGAAATCTTCTGTTGTTTTCGGGATCAGTGGGCTTTTATTGATCGGGGCGATTCTGGTTGGTGCTGAAAAGTCGGTCGGGAAGTCGGTGTCAACAGCGGACAAACTCCACAAGCAGGGCAATTATAGAGAGGCTCAAGCTCTTTATCAGAAAATTGCGTTGAAACAAAACGCGAAACCGGATGATGTCATTCATGCAGTCAACCGTTCTCTTGAATGTATGCAGCGGCTTGGCAATATCGATCAGGCGGAAGCGTTTCTGGAAGAAGTGATCGAAGAACAGGCCAACCGTTGGCGAGTTCTTGCCGGAGTGGCCAATAGCTATCTGAATTTGCAGCATCACGGCTACATTGTTGAAGGGGAATTTCGACGTGGAAACCGTCGAGGGCGTCGGGGCGGGCAATATGCCAATGCGTTGGAACGCGATCGTGTCCGTTCCTTGCAATTGTTTGTTGAAGCGATGTCTCTGGTTAAAAAAGAGGCGGATGGCAAGGCGACGCCGCAGGAACTTGGCCAGTTTTATGTGCAATTCGCCCAAGCCATTTCCTATCAGCGGCAAGGAGCCCGACAAAGCTGGATGTTCCAGACGCTGACCGATCTTTCAAAACTGCCCGATTACGCTACCGGTTACAACCGCGGCTTTGGTGCTACCCGTGGCGCTCCAGTCGATGAAAACGGGAAGGTTGTTCTGTTTCACCTGCCGAAAGACTGGAAGGCGGCTCAAAACGATGGCGAACGCTGGCGCTGGCTGCTCGAACAGGCGAAGTCTGCCAATCCGGGCCTGACGAATCAGGTTCGATGGACCTGGGCACAGTTCCTGTATCAGCAGTTTGGCGTGCAGACAATGCGCAGCTATATCAGACCGCTGATTATAAGAAGCATCGAAGAAGAAGCCGATGGAGAAGAACTGGACGAACAGACCGGCCCTTTCGCCGTCAGTACATTGAAAGATTCGGAAACGATCGCCAAACTCGCCACAGGTGTGAAACGGTTTGAATTACCGGATGAGTTCAACTTCATCACCATTTTCAAACAGATTGTTGAGAATCCGAAAACAGGTTACGCTGAAAACTCGCTGAATCAATTGGCGATCATCTTCGAAAATCGTCAGCAGTACCCCAAGGCCGCCCGCTATTGGGAGCAGAGTATTGAATCGTTCGGGACAGGTTCACGCGAATGGAAGAAGGATCGTCTGGCACAAATCGTCGATAACTGGGGGACGTTTGAAGGAGATCGCGTCAAACCTTCCGGCGAAGGCGCCAAAGTCTCTTTCCGCTTCCGTAATGGCAAGTCGCTCAAATTGACTGCAACCGAAATCGATTATATTCGGTTGATAGAAGATGCAAAGAAGTATCTACGCGGCAATCCCCGGAAACCGGACTGGAATCAGATCAATTTCGGGAATATCGGCTATCGTCTCGTTCAACAAAACCAGAAAAAGTATCTGGGGAAACAGGTCGCGCAGTGGGATTTGGAACTGAATGCCCGCCCGAATCATCTCGATCGACGGATCACCATTACAACACCGCTTCAAAAAGCGGGGGCGTATCTGCTGACCGCCCAAATGGAGCAGGGCAACACGAGTCGGATTATCGTCTGGCTTGATGATACCGCGATCGTCAAAAAACCGCTCGATAACAAACAGTGGTACTACATTGCTGATGCCCGCAGTGGCAAACCGGTGCCGAATGCGCAGGTCGAATTCTTCGGGTATCGTTTCGAACGCCCCAATGGTAAGCAGACTATCACCCGAATTTCCGAATTTGCCGAAAAGTCGGATGAGCAGGGGCAATTGGTCGTAGGCGAGAAGTTGATGAATCGTCGGTATCAATGGCTGGTCACCGCCAAAACGAAAGATGGCCGATTCGCGTATCTCGGCTTCAATAATATCTGGTATCCACACCGGCCCTGGCAGGAATATCGTCAGAACAAGGTTTTCACGATTACCGATCGCCCGGTTTATCGTCCCGGTCAAAAAGTGAATTTCAAATTCTGGGTTCGCAAAGCCGACTATTTGAACAACGATAAAGCCGCTTTCGCAGGCAAGAAATTTCAAGTGGTGATCAGCAATCCGCGTGGCGAAAAAATTCTCGAAAAAGAGTTCACCGCGGATGAATTTGGTGGTTTCAACGGTGAGGTGAAACTGGCCGAAGAAGCCGTCCTCGGCGTTTACCAAATCAATATCCCCTGGAAAAATGGTGTCGGTGGCGGAGGTTTTTTCCGTGTCGAAGAATACAAAAAACCTGAATACGAAGTGAGTATTGATGCTCCAACCGAACCGGTCAAACTGGGAGATAAAATTACTGCGACCATCAAAGCGAAGTATTTTTTTGGGGCTCCGGTTGTCAATGCGAAAGTGAAATACAGGGTTGAGCGGACTTCACATGATTCGCGTTGGTATCCGGTCGATTCCTGGGATTGGCTGTACGGCAACGGTTACTGGTGGTTCGGGAACGATTACTACTGGTACCCCGGATTCAAAGAATGGGGTTGTTTCCGCCCTTATCCAATCTGGTGGGGACATCACACCGATCCACCTGAACTGGTTCTCGAAAATGAAGTCGAAATCGGGCCGGATGGCACCGTAAAAGTCGAAATCGATACCGCGCTTGCCAAAGCCGTCCATGGCGATCAGGATCACAAATACACGATCTCCGCTGAAGTTGTTGATGAATCCCGTCGTACGATTCTGGGGAGCGGTTCCGTTCTTGTCGCCCGTGAGCCATTCAAGGTGTTCACCTGGTTGGATCGTGGTTATTACCGTGTCGGAGATGTCATTACGGCCCGTATGAAAGCACACACGATCGATAAAAAACCGATTCAGGGAAGCGGCGAACTGAAGCTGCTTTCAATTTCCTATGACAAAAAGGGAACGCCTGTCGAAACCGTTATCGAAACCTGGCCACTGGATACGAACGACAAAGGAGAAGCAACCCACAAGTTCAGGGCATCCAAAGCAGGGCAGTATCGCTTGTCCTATTCGGTGAAAGATAAAAAGAGGAATACACAAGAAGGGGGTTATGTCTTTCTGGTGCGGGGCGATCAGACCGATTTTGTTGATTCCAAATTTAACGATCTGGAAATTATCCCACAGAAGAAAACGTACCAGCCGGGAGAAACGGTCAAGCTGCTCATCAATACAAATCATCCAGATTCAACCGTGCTGTTGTTCGTTCGGCCCAGCAACGGCGTTTACCTGAAACCACGTACGATTCACCTGCAAGGGAAAAGTACGTCTGTTGATATCGGCGTCGAAGCCAAAGATATGCCGAACTTCTTTGTCGAAGCGATGACACTTTCCCATGCGAATCTCTTCCAGGAAGTGAAAGAGATTATGGTACCGCCTGAAAAACGGGTTGTGAATGTGGAAATAAAGCCCTCGTCAGAAACGTATTTGCCGGGCGAAGAAGCAAAAGTGCAAATCAAGTTGACCGACAACCACGGTGAGCCAATTACCGGTTCGGTAGTGATGACTGTCTACGATCGCAGTATCGAATACATTTCCGGTGGGAGTAATATACGGGAGATCCGTGAATTCTTCTGGAAGTTCCGTCGATCGCATCACCCGCAATCTGCCTCTTCGCTGAGTCGTTATTTCCAGAATCTTCTCAAACGGGGAGAAAAGAGAATGAACAACATCGGCATCTTCGGGAACCTGGTTGCAGATAGTGATCGCGGTGCAGAGGGAATGTTCGGTGCTGGAGGCGCTGGCGGTTTGGGAGGCGGTATTGTGAGAAAGTCCAACTCCAGAATGTCCAGAAACGTCGCAGCTGATGGCATGATGGTGGAGAAGGCAATGCCGATGGCTGCCCCGGTGATGGCCGGTGCGGCGAAAGGTGCAGAAGCGTCGGAAGACCAGATGGCCGACAAAAAAGCGAAAGGTGGTGCCGCTGGTGCTCCGCCGATGATCGAACCGACCGTGCGTAAGAACTTTGCTGATACCGCGTACTGGGCGGCGAATATCAAACCGGATAAATCCGGTATCGCGAATATCTCTTTCCCGATGCCCGAAAATCTGACCGACTGGAAGATAAAAGCCTGGGCGATGGGAAATGGAACACGTGTCGGCGAAGGGGAAGCAGCAGCCGTGACGGCGAAAGATGTCCTCGTACGCCTGCAAGCTCCGCGGTTCTTTGTCGAAAAAGATGAAGTGATCATTTCCGCCAACGTGCATAATTATCTTGAAGAAAAAAAATCGGTTCGTGTTGAATTGGCGCTGGAAGGGAAAACGATCGAGCCTCTTGATGAATTAACGCGGACCGTCACCATCGATGCACAGGGCGAAATGCGAATCGATTGGAAAGTGAAAGCGGTTACCGAGGGGGAAGCGGTTATTACAGTGAAGGCGCTCACCGATGCCGATTCCGATGCGATGCAGATGAAGTTCCCCGTTTACGTGCACGGCATGTTGAAAACGGAATCATTCACCGGAGTGATTCGGCCAGACGCTCAAAATGGCAAGTTTACGATTAACGTTCCCGCAGAAAGACGTCCAGAGCAATCGCGGCTTGAAATTCGATACTCACCCACGTTGGCGGGAGCCATGGTCGATGCACTGCCGTATTTGCTCGATTATCCTTACGGCTGCACCGAGCAAACGCTCAACCGCTTTTTGCCGGCTGTCGTCACACAGAATGTTCTGCAAAATATGGGACTGAATCTGGAAGAAATCCAGAAGAAGAAAACGAACCTCAATGCACAGGAAATCGGGGACGCGAAAAAACGGGCCGAACAGTGGAAACGCTTCGATACCAATCCCGTTTTCGATACCGAAGAAATGCAGCAGATTGTCAAAGTCGGTCTTAAACGGCTCACCTCGATGCAGCTTTCCGATGGTGGTTGGGGCTGGTTCTCTGGGCGTGGAGAACGATCGTACCCACATACAACTGCAACCGTGGTGCACGGTTTGCAAATCGCCCAGGCGAATGATGTCGCGATTGTGGGCGGCGTTCTGGAAAGAGGAATCGCCTGGCTCAAAAAATATCAGGCAGAACAGGTTCGCCTGCTCAAATTGGGGGCAAAGAAAAACAGACCGAAAAACGTTCATTACCGAACGGCTGCCAATAATATCGACGCCATGATCTACATGATTCTGTGTGATGCGGACATCAACAATACCGAGATGCAAGATTATCTCTATCGGGATCGAACGAAACTTTCGGTCTATTCGCTGGCGATGTTCGGTTTGGCGTTGCATACGACAAAATCGCAAGAACGCCTTGAAATGGTGCTTCGTAACATCAGTCAGTATTACGTGGAAGATTTGGAAAATGAAACCGCGTACCTGAAATTGCCCGAAGGTTATGCCTGGTGGTATTGGTATGGCAACGACATCGAAGCAAACGCCTACTATTTGAAACTGCTTTCACGAACCGAACCGGAAGGAGTGAAAGCTCCACGGTTGGTGAAATATCTGCTCAACAATCGTAAGCATTCCACCTATTGGAACAGCACCCGCGATACCGCACTTTGCATTGAAGCGATGGCGGAGTACATCAAGGCGACCGGTGAAGGTCAACCCGATTACACGCTCGAACTGGTCGTTGATGGCAAGGTGCGCAAAACCGTTGAAATCACCGGCAAGAATTTATTTTCCTTTGATGGCACATTTGTTCTCGAGGGGAAAGGATTGGCAACCGGAAAACATACCGTCGAATTCCGCAAGAAAGGGAAGGGGCCGGTTTACTGGAATGCGTATTTGACCAACTTCACGTTGGAAGACCCAATTGCGGCGACGGGACTGGAATTGAAAGTTCGCCGACGGGTTTACAAACTGGTCGAACAGAAACAGGCCAATGTAAATGTCGCCGGTTCACGGGGACAGGTGGTGAACCAGCGAATCAAAAAGTACGACCGTGTCGAACTTCACCCCGGCGATATCGTCACCAGCGGTGATCTTCTCGAAATCGAACTTGGCATCGACAGTAAAAACGATTACGAATACGTCATCCTAGAAGATTTCAAGGCGGCGGGAACCGAACCGGTTGATGTCAGAAGTGGCTACCTGCCCGGTGCCAACGGCGCGTATGTCGAATTCCGTGACGAAAAAGTCGCCTTCTTCATGCGGACCATTTCCCGAGGCACCAGCAGCATGAGTTACCGTCTGAAAGCGGAAATCCCGGGCAAGTTCTCTGCACTACCGACCTTCAGTTACGCCATGTATGCTCCGGAACTGAAAGCGAATTCAGACGAATTCAAACTGGAAATCAAAGATCGCAAATAGGACAGGCGAAAGAAGCATTGCGCCCCGGTCGTGTCCTGATGGTCTGAGCGTCTGTCTCAGCCTTTCACCCCGATTGGCGGCATACTGAACCGTGTTGGCATTCTATGATAACTGTTACAATGCCTACATTTGCTTCGATTCACAATTTCCCCAATGCATGATTCGTCTGACGTAATTCGCTAATTTTACCTTTTTCGAGAAAGAGATTCTTCAGTTGACAAAGCATTCCGTGTAATCTGGCTATTGGGAGACGACGGACCCTTTATCTCTTTCCGGGGTTTGATGACCAGCTTTTCGAAGCGACCGATCGAAGTGACCGGTCGACTGTGCCGAGGGGGGGGTGATGGGGACTTTCGTCACTTCATTTGCCATGGTAATTCAGTTAGCGTAGTGTGGTTAATTGTCGATTATGGCAATGTATGGTTCTGCACACGGTTCTGTGTGTGAACTCTGCGTGTTGGCACGACAGAAAAATGGTGAAGTCGTTATTGTTCGCAGCGGGCAGTTGAGAGAAAACATCCTTTCTCTTGCGAACAGGTTTCTTTTCTTCCGATTCAGGAATCCGCCAGGGGAGATCAAAATGTTCAAGAGCAAAGACAAGACAGCCCGAGCAAAAAATGTTGCACCTATGCCCGCCTCATCAACTGCCAGTTCACCCAATCCGGTGGAAAGTAGGCTTGAAGAAAAGGAAACCGCTCCAGAGCACGAAAATGTAATTAACGAGGGAACGGTCATCGAGGGAAATGTGACAGCCGATGGGAATATCCTGCTGAGTGGCAAAGTCATTGGTGACGTCGCGACCAAGGCCAAAATCACGATTGATAAAACAGCTCACATCGAGGGGAATATTTCCGCGGAAAATGCCGATATCGCCGGTTCGATCAAAGGAACGGTCACTGTTAACGGATTGCTGACAATTCGCCAGTCGAGCAAGATTGATGGCGATGTCAACACGAAGAATCTGAACGTCGAATCGGGAGCATTGTTCACCGGACGGCTCAATGTCGGTGAAATAAAGCCGAAGACGCCGCCTAAAATCAGTGGCAGCAAACCAAAGCCGGAGGTGGCAACTCCCGCCGATTCTGTTTTGGATTAGCCTGATCATTCAGGAAAAAGAGAGTCGCCGTACCGTCTGTCCTTTCCTGTCAAGTCGCGTCCCGCCTCGCGGTGATGATGTTTCCGGACGGAGCTGTTTGGCTCGGTTGTCCTTCGTTGACGGAGGATATGATCGTGTGCGTCAACCTGCGATCAGACGGGAGATGCCGTAGTCGGTCATCTCATGAAGTTGGCAGCGTCCCTGTTTTTGTGAAGCAGCCAGAGCGTTCTGGCAGCGATCCCAGAGTTCCTGTTCTGGTTCCTTGTTTCTGATGACCGTTTCGCCAAACAGAGTGTAGCTGAAGGAGGCTGTAACCAAAACTTCCTGTTCCGTTTCCGGATTGACAAACCGGTGCGAGCGGATCGCCTGACGGGCAGAATGGGCAATTTTCTGCATGGCTTTACTTTGAATATCAGGCAAAATCGCGATGAGCAGGTCATCCGTAACCTGCGCGAGAACGTCCGTTTCCCGAAGCCTTCTCAACAGGATCGACCCCGTTTTTTTCACAAAGCAGTCGGCTACTTCATCGCCAAATCGTTTGGCGTGACGCGGGTAATGATCCAGCTTGACGAACAGAACCGCGCTTTTGGTATCCGTCTGCTGCATTGCGGCGAATAACAGTTTGAGATTATTCTGATAGGCGGTTGCATCCGGAAAACCTGTGCGTTCATCCACAGGCTTCAATACCCAAGTCGGTAAGCGGAACGGTTTAAGTTTTTTGGAGGCAGTCTGAGTTTTTGATGCACCGCCGTCCGATTTCCCCCTTTTTTCCTGGTTATGACAGGCCCCAACGATGCGATTCAGTTTTCCCGTCAATTTCCCCCCCAACTTCTCGATCGTGGCTCGCTGTTTGGGAGTGAGTTGTTGGGATTGTGGATGCTGATTAAATACCTGGCAGGCTCGATCCGCTTTTTCCAGTGTTTTAGAAACTGATTGAAACAGTTTTTCGAAACGGCCGGAGAGTCGTTGTATCGCAGAAAAGTTATACCAGCGTTCATAGAGCAGGCCGAGAGCAAAGCCGACCGCTAGCGAGAGCGGAATTACTGCGACAAGAAAAAGCGTCTGGTGGGAGATAAAGGCAACGGGCAATAAAATTGTCATACCTGTCTCCGCAGTAGGGATAGTGATCTTCGCCAGGATGAAACAAAGCGAGTCGGAAGGTTATTCACCTTCCAATTTTAGGGTCAAAATGTCGTTCTCGGGGGATTGAACAGGAATCGTTGCGGAAAACGTAGGCGGCTTGCATAGCAAAACTGGCGATAATATCACTTATCACGGTTTTTCAGGATGGATGCCACCGAGCTTGGGTATTATGTACACCATTGGGGGCTCAATTCAATTATTTCCTTCTGCCGATTTGTCGAACTCTGGCCCCGGATTTGACTCCATGACGCCCTGAGGCGCTGTTGGCTTCCGAAAACCGATCTTGCCCTGTTTCACCTGTTTTGCGAAACTGCCGGAACAATTATTCAATTTAATGATCTTCTTCCCTGCGAAGGTTCCGTCCCCTGAAGGCGTCCCGTGAATCGACTCAATTCTGTCCAACTTGTTTTTACGATGGTGGGGTGTCTCTGTTTCTGCCTGCAAGCGGGCTGTTCCAGCAGCACCTTTCGCGGCAATAACGATGATGATATTCCGGGGAAGTATCGGATCAAAACGGATCACGTTATTCTGCATAGCGATGTCAAGTTGGATACCGATGATCCCCTCATTAGGGAATTGAAAGAGTTGCGTCGGCAGATTGCCCGCACACTCGAACTGGAACTCGGCGAAAAGCAGGTCGAAGTTTTCATGTTCAAGGATGAAGCATCGTATCACCGTTTTTTGGCGAATCACTTTCCTGGTCTGCCGCCACGTCGAGCCTATTTTGTTGGGACGTCCCGCAAATTGGCCATTTATACCGTCTGGACGGAGCAGATTCGCGAAGACTTGCGCCACGAATTCACTCATGGCGTCTTGCATGCCTCACTTCCCTCTGTCCCGCTTTGGCTTGATGAGGGGTTTGCAGAATACTTTGAACTTCCTACGGTGCCCGGAGTACCGCGGGACGATTATCTGACCGAGTTGGCCCGTTTGCAGCAAAATGGATGGAAACCGAATCTCAGGCGGCTGGAACAGCTTGACGCCGTTGGCGAAATGCAACGCCTCGACTATGCGGAATCCTGGGCCTGGGTTCATTGGATGCTGCACAACAATCCGCAGACAAGAACAAGCCTGCTCGATTACCTCAACTATCCGGATCGGGCAGACGCGATGCCACTTTCCAGAAGACTGAATCTACTCATGCCTTCTCCCGAACAGGCACTTGCCAGGTGGATCGCTCAAAGCAACAGCCGTAGTCAAATCCCCGATCAGAATTGAACCTGCTTGATCGAACCTGCCGTTCAGTCGAAAGAGCACGTTTCTGCCGACTGAACATGCGCGGAAAGATCGGGAAGTCGCTTCCATCAGGCAACGCGACGGTTTCAGTCATCCAGCCGATATTGCGGAATCATTCGGTTGACCAGCATTTCGATGCGGGTCAATTCATCGCCCTGTTCCTTGGTGACAAAGGTGAACGCCTTTCCGAGAAACTCGGAAGAAAGCCGGCCTGCTCGTCCGATACGGTGGACATAATCGTCGGAATGTTCGGGAATATCGTAATTGATAATGTGGGAAATCCCGCCGACATCGATCCCGCGTCCAACGATATCGGTGGCAATCAGCAGACGCACTTTTCCGTCACGGAACCTTTTCATGACACGATCCCGTTTTGCTTGAGGCAGATCGCCATGCAGCGCCGCGACATTATCCAGACGTGTCCGAAACTTGTTGTAGAGTTGATCCGCCTTTCGCTTTGTCCGACAGAAAACAATTACCTGTCTCGGTTTTTCGATAGAAAGCAGCTTGATCAGGAAGGGAAACTTCTTGTGTTCATCGACCGTACAATAGTACTGGTCCACCGATGAGGCGGTCACATTCTGGCCGGATAAATCGATGCGAACCGGATCTTTCATGAACAGTTGGGCGATCCGCTCGATATCATCCGGAATGGTGGCGGAAAGAAGCAGTGTCTGCCTCTGTTTGGGACAGCGTTTCAAAATGTATTCCATATCCGGACGGAAACCGATATCCAGCATTCGATCTGCTTCATCAAGCACGACCGTTTTCAAATGATCGAAAGAGAGGATGTTGCGCTTGTACAAGTCGATCACCCGTCCGGGGGTTCCGATGACGATATCAACACCCCGCTCGATTTTTTGAGCCTGGGTTCGTAGCGGTCTACCTCCGACAACGACAACAATTTCCGGCTTGTCCCCAGAGGCAATGTGTATCGTCTCCTGGGCAACCTGTTCGGATAATTCGCGTGTCGGGCAAAGCACAAGCGCCTGGGGAAACTGCTCCGATTTCTCCTGTTTCTCCAGAATCGGCAACATGAACGATGCTGTCTTGCCTGTCCCGGTTTGAGACTGCCCCAGACAGTCCAACCCCTTCAGGGCGGGAGGTAAAAATTTTTCCTGGATCGGGCTGGGGTGCTCGTAACCGATTTCCTCCAGCCGGGCGACGCACTCGTCACTCAAACCCAGGTCTGCAAAACTGCACTTCGTAGAATCAAACAATCGTCGCTCCGTATTAAATTAACTTCTGTATTACTAACGGTAAAAGTTTGCGAACGTCTCGCAAATTTTGGAAAAATATCAATTTGGTTACGGCTATCAGAATGAACCAGCCTCGCTGTGAATTCATCGGTACCCTGTCTCCAGCTTTGCGATACAGCGGGGACAGATCAATTTTCAATATGACATCCAATTTGACATCAACGCCTTGCCCAGACAATCTCGCCGTTTCAGAGTTGGCACGGCGTCAGTGGTCAACTATCGAATCATTTTCAAATTGATGTTGCACTGATATCGAGTCGAGGTTGAGTCGCTATTGAACCGGAGTTGAACATTCTTTGTCATTTATCGCATTACAAAATGCCTCCAAACGTTACACATTAAGCTTGCTCGCAGCGTCAGGTTTTCGAGTTGTCTTCTTCCGCCTTCCTCGCTCCGAGAATTGCTTCGAGTTCCTCCGTATCGAGAATCTCGTTTTTAATGAGTTCTTCCGACATTTTATCGAGTTTATCACGATGTTCCTTCAGGATGGAGAATGCCTGCTCGGAAGCGGCAAAGAGCACACGCTGGATTTCCTGATCCACCAGATGCGCGGTGGCATCGCTGTAGGTGCGCATTTCATGGATTTCCTTTCCCAGAAACGGATCCTCTTCCGCATGACGGAATGCCGCCGGGCCGATTGTTTCACTCATTCCCCAGTGAGAAACCATTTTACGGGCCAGGTCGGTCGCCCGTTTCAGGTCATCAGAAGCATTGGCGGTATATTCATCGAAAACAAGTTTTTCAGCCGCCCGTCCTCCCAGCATCATCGCCAGTTGTTGATGCAAACGCTGTTCTCCCACACTGTGCCTTTCTTCATCGGGACGCAACTGCGTCACACCCAAGGCGCGTCCTCTGGGGACGATTGTCACCTTGTGGACAGGGTCGAGTTCATCCAGCATCCAGGCGACCATTGCGTGCCCGGCTTCGTGATAGGCGGTCATTTTCTTTTCTTTATCCGAAAGAACTTCTTCCCGCTTGATGCCCATTAAAACACGGTCGGCAGCCGCGTCGAAATCTTCCTGATCGACAACGGATTTCCCGGTGCGAGTTGCGTGCAACGCCGCCTCGTTGACGAGATTTTTCAAATCTGCCCCGGAAAAGCCGATTGTACTGGAGGCAATTTTTTCGAGATCGACATCATCAGCCAGCGGGACTTTTCGACTGTGAACTTTCAAAATGCCGATGCGTCCCTGTTTTGTCGGCAAGTCGACCATGATATGCCGATCAAATCGCCCCGGTCGAGTCAGGGCACGATCAAGAACATCCGGGCGGTTTGTAGCTGCGATAACGACGACTGCGTCCGATTGCTGGAAGCCATCCATTTCACTGAGGATCTGGTTCAAGGTCTGCTCCCGCTCATCGTGTCCGCCGCCGTAACCGGCCCCACGCATTCGACCAACCGCGTCGATCTCGTCGATAAAAATGATACAGGGAGCATTCTTTTTCGCTGTGCGGAACAGATCGCGAACCCGACTGGCTCCCACTCCCACAAACATCTGGATGAATTCAGAACCATTGATGGAGTAGAACGGTACATCTGCCTCGCCTGCGGTTGCACGAGCCATCAGGGTTTTCCCGGTTCCCGGTGAGCCCATCAACAGCACGCCTTTGGGGATGATGGCTCCCAAACGCTGGAATTTCGCCGGGTTCTTCAGGAATTCGACCACCTCCTGGAGTTCGGCTTTCGGTTGTTCCATCCCGGCCACATCGTCGAAAGTCGTCTGTTTATCGGAAGGAAGAAACTCACGGGCAGGGCTTTTTGTGAAACTTCCAAACATGCCTCCTGAAGCCATCGGATCGGACGAGCGGCGCATGATGAAAAAGAAAAACATCATCAGCAGCAGCAACCCCCCAAACCAGATCAACAGTTGCATCGCCGCCGAGAGGTGGGTTGTGTCGTCTTCAAAGTCGACGTCCTTTTCCGAAAGCTTCCTCAGAAGGCGGTCTGTTTCAAATTGTGGAATCTGTGAGCGAAAACGCTCTTTCAGTTTCAAATTCGGTTTGTTGACGTCCCGATCGGGATGCTCCGGAATTTTCTTCCATTTGCCCAGTAACTCGATGCCGCGAATTTTTACATCCTTCACGTTGTCGTTTTCGAGCTGTTTCCAGAAAAAACTGTACTCGACTTTATCGCCATCGTTTGCATTGCCTGCCAAAAAGATCATCGCCACCGCAACGCCAACCAGCATGATCATCAACCAGGGAATCGATGATGGTGAGCCAGCCTGCCTGGAAGATCCCTTTCGACTGTTTACATGCGAATGACTCGCCTTCTTTTCGGAAGAAGGGTGATCCGCTGGTGTATCTGTCTGGTCTTGATCGTCGCTGTAATAATTATTCATTCCGGGATTTATTCCAAATGTTGTCTATTTCCTGTTTCCGATTAACTCCGATGAACACTGCTGAGCGGTGTGCCGCACGGTGGTTGGCTGTCCGCTTGCGAGCCCCGTGCACAGCGTCCGTTTTCAGTCAGCCAGGCCATACCGCACGATACAGTACAGAGCCTTGAAGCCATCCCGCCAACCTATTTTTTTTCCTTCATCGTAGGTCCTGCCCGCATAGCTGATCGCCATTTCATACACACGATATCGGCGGCGGGCAATTCGGGCCGTTATCTCAGGCTCGAAACCGAAACGGTTCTGTTTCAGACGGGGCGTAATTTCATCCAGCACTTCCTTCTTGAAAACCTTGTAGCAGGTTTCCATATCGGTCAGATTCAAATTGGTAAAACAGTTCGAGAGTTGAGTCAGAAAGTTGTTACCCAGATAATGCCAGTAGTAGAGCACGCGGTGTGCCTGATCTCCCAGAAAACGGCTTCCGTAAACAACGTCTGCTTCTCCGGTAATGATCGGCCTGAGCAAACGCGGATACTCCTGCGGATTATATTCCATATCAGCATCCTGGATGATGACAATGTCGCCGCTGGCCTGCTCGAAACCTGTCCGCAGTGCCGCTCCCTTGCCCCGATTTTTTTCGTGATAGGCAAACAGAAAACTGTTTTGGCAATCTTTCGGCTTTTCAGCAGCTTCTTTTTCCTCCTGTTGACGTTCCATCTGTTGAAGCAGTTCACGTGTGCCATCCGTACTGCAGTCGTCAACCAGGATAATCTGCTTGCGGACGGGAACCTCCTGTATTTTTTCCAGGATCAAATGCAGCGAGTCCTTTTCGTTGTAGATCGGCACAACCACACTGAGCACAAGATCCTCGGGAATTTCATAAAAGCCCAGATTCTCACAGGCGGTTTTACCGAGAATTCCCTCGAGTTTGGCCAACCAGGCTTTTGAATAAGGAACTCCAGCGTCTGCGGATTCCATACCACTGATTCCGTTCGTTAACTGTCTGTTTGATTAATACGTCCACTCATGAGAAATACAGCCCCAACAACCGGGCTGTGCCCATCTGGAGACGACGGCCAACGCCCGCCTTGACCATCGAGGAATCGGAATTCTAAGCTGAAACATTCTTTCAGGCAACTATCCTGAGAGAATATCTCGATGGGACAGCTTCAATCAGTTCGATTCAGCTCCGATCAGAAAAAAACAGCGAGGCGGCAATCGGTTTTGCCACCCTGATCGATCCCGAGATACCTGCCGAAACCGAACCCGTTGAGCAGGATATGAATAGATCGCTGGAAATTGATTCACGTTCCTGTCTGGAGACTCACTCTGTGCTTTTTGCGAGACTTTTCGTTGCTGATCAAGGCTCAATCGTTGAAGAAGATAATGTTTCCGATTGAGATTCGCGCGTTTGCAGAAGCAGAATGCAACGCGATAGCACCATTGATACCATCATTCGAGAGGTTGGCAGTTCCGTTCAGGTCATTGCATTGCACGGGCACTGCGCTTCGCCGGACGGTACCTGGGTGGAATCCGGTTGGGGGGAATCATTCGTCGCATGTTAAGCCATCACTCGTTGCCGCTGCGGTAGCCGCTTCTCTTTTCAGGCCGCCTTGTTGTGCTGATTATTCTGCTGATTATTTTCGCAACGGAATGCGTGTTCTGCGAATGTTTCTGTGGCAGAACGGCCAGATTTTCCCCGGACGCCAATCCATGTCAGGAATTTGCGTCTGAATGTTCGGAACGGAACGGCAACGGTTCGATGAGCACGAATCCACCAGGGACGTTTTACGTATTGCGTCAGGCCGAGGTGTTCAATTTGATCCGGTCGCAGCCTTTTCACATGCTTGGTGAAGTGGTACAGGTCGGAGTTTTGCAGCAGCTTCAGTATTATTCGAGTTGTCGGTAGCGAAAACTTTCGCATGGCCGCAGAACGATAGCAAATCTGGAAATCGATCAGATACGGTTTGCCGTCATCTCCAACGAGAATGTTTTCCCGCTTATGCAAATCGACATAAGCCATCTTTCGGTTGTGGACTTCCCTTAAATGTCCCAGTAGTTCCGGGAAGAAGTTGTCATCGACCTGTTCATCAGCGCCAAGGGGATGCCCGGGGATGAACGGATGCGCAACCGCGCTGCGAAATAACTTGCCTTCTGCATGAACCGGGCCAAGATTGTCAGGAACCCCCGGAACTTCTTTCATGCACCGCATGGCAAATGCTTCGCGATCGGCCAGCAACCGTCCCAGCCAGCCGCAGGGGATTCCCAATATCGATTCGGTTCGGTTGAATTTGCAGACAACGTCCTGGTCACCACCCCGATAAAGAGCCGTTGCCGCCCAGGAGTCGTGTTTGAAAACGTCTTGCAGGACGTATTCGGTGCCATCAATTTCAATGGATTGGGGCGGAGATTGGGCTCCCAATGCGCGAAACAAAGGTGGTCTCTCCCGAATCTTGCGTTCCATCAATGCTTTTCCCGAGTTAAAGGGCGGATTTGGCGATCAATCGGGATTATTCTCCAAATGGGCATTCAATGTAAAGACGAAAATGTAAAGATAAAAACGGAGACCAGAATTGCAGAATTACAGAAATATGAGGAGCTGGAAGGCTGTCGCTCTTGTCAAAATTTCGAATTGAAGTGGAGTGCTATTCAATGTTTTCACTTGAAAATTGCCCAAATATGAAAATTGTCCCAAGCAAGAAAATTGCCTCAAATATGACACATCAATCGCTGCTTGCGGCATCAGAATGGTGAGGGGATCATCAAAAGTGGTTGTTCAAAAAGTACCAGTTTCCCGTTCGCCCCGATGTCTCTGGTGAAGAACAGGAGAAAAATGTAGAAACTGCACAGGGCGATGCTGGTTAGGCTCCACAACCATCTCCACAAAAAATTGGGGACTGTTTCGACTCTTTGGGCTCTGGCGAAAACCCAGGCAATAAAAAGCCGAGCCGGGTAGATGGCCGTGATGAAAACGATCGTCATCATCCACAGGCCATCTTGTGGCGGGGCGACAATCTTGAAAAGGTAGAGCACCAGACTTAACGCATAACCGATCAGAAATGCCAGCGTCCACAACATGGGAGTCCGGCGGAAGTAAAGACGGGCCTGTTTGAGTTGTCGGTAAGCGGAGAATTTTCCTTCACAGGCATAACCGGCCTGAAGAATGGGAATCCACGTCGCAATCAGTATCAACAGGAGACCGCCTGTTAGGGTCACCAATATCGGGAAGCCCTCTGTTGAATCGGCGTAGGCAAAAAGCAGGGTCGGTAAGAAAGTCCACATCAGAACGCCCAGCACTCCCCAAAAACCCAACTTGAAGTTCTCCACCAGCCGCAGGCTTGCGACAAATTCACGGACAGATGCAGATGCCTGAATGAGATAATTGTGGGAACGCAGATGCGCGACCATCCACTTCACATTTTTTATCGGACGGAAAAAGCAACTCAAACTCCCGCCCCGTCCGAGGGCGAAAAGTAGATGCGCGAAAACAACCGACGCGACAAACAGCGTGATCAATTCAAGCACTTGAGAGGTAGATGAGTGGGGATCGATAATTTTTGCATCACTGCTGAAACTTCCCAGATATTTCAAAGGGAGCAGAAAGACCAGCATTCCGATCGCCATTCCTCCCAGACGTTTGGCTTGTGGAAGTAATGGAAACCCTTGTGTGATTTTCCCCGTGCGGGCGACTCGTCCTTCAGCATCGAGCAGGTATCCTAAAGCCAGAATATTGATCAATGGAATCGCCGCGATGATTGCCAGAAAAAAGACGAGGGAGGTCAATCCAAACAGGCCCTGAATGAGCCATTTCGCGAACCTGATTGGATGCCTCCAGGGGCGAGGGATACGTTTCGACGCCTGATGCTGTTCGCCGGGAACGGGAGATGATCGGAGATCACAATCAGCCGCATCGTCAGCCGCACCGTTATTTCCTGTTGAATCGATTGTTTCGATTCTTATAGCGATGGGAGCTTGACCGCCCGTTTCAGCAACAGGTTCTCCCGAATCGAGAACATCTTCAGTATTGCCGCTGAGAATCTGATTGGAGCTCATGACTACCTCATTCTGGCCATCGAGGCCAATTCCACAATTCGCCGGATTAACAAGCATTCTACCTGGTAATACTCGGCGAAAAACCGATCAGTTTCGAGAATTTATGAAACCCCGCTGGAGTTTCATTGAGTAGAATAGTACGTCGGGCGCTGAATACGCCTGGCAGGTTCTCCTGGCGTAAAGGGTTTGGAAAATGAGGAACCGGTTAGCTTACATTCCTGCTTTTGGTGTGATGCTGCTGCTTGCCTGGATCGTCTCGGCTGCAGCCTTTCCCGATATCGAAGTCTCTGTCGATAGGGATGCGGCGTTGCCCGCGCCATCT
>JALTOP010000039.1:0-1199 GCA_027000105.1 Planctomycetaceae bacterium
CCGGTTTGGCCTCGAAGTTTGGCAGGCCGAGGAACCAGAACACTTTTTTCATGCAGGGTTGATACATTTCCGCCAGGTCCTCATAACAGATGATGATCGATTCCTGCCCCTTGAAGTCGGCCTGACTCTTGGCGTAGTTACCCCGGTAGGCATAGATCGCATCAACGGCCCGCACAGGATCGACCTTCACCGTTACCTGTGACGGCTTTGTTCCATTGCGATCAATCCAGATTTGCGTTTTCTGGGCCACGAGCAGTGAGACATACTGACGCAGCAGATTACGTCGTTGCACATGGATCACCTTCACATCCATCGCCCGCAGATAATCCCGTGCATCATCCAGGGGAGATTCTCGCCCGTCATACCATTTGAGGCGAAAGCCAACCGCCTGAATGGCGGGAGCGTATTCGCGAAACAGTTTCTGCCTCAGGTATTTTTTGGCCGATTGCCTGCTTCCTGCGGGATACCAGTCAGGGCCCAATAACTCCGCCTGGGCGATCGCATTCGGATGGGAGTCGATCGAAGTCTGGAGAAACGTCGAACCATCCCGCCCATTGCAGGTGATCACGAATGGCGTGTAACTCACTTCTGCACCTTCTCCCGCAAATCCCGGATACGCAATTCATTCACTCGCAAACGGGCTTCGTGGTCAGCCAGTGTTTCTGTCAGTCCCTTGATTGATTTGGTCTGACTATCGATTGATTCCACGATCCGTTTGGCACTGTTGACCTGATCGATACGAGTCTGTTCGACGACGTAATAGATTTTGGTAGCCCACACACCCGCCCCAAAAATAATCGCCACTAAAGAACCGATCAGGCCGGATGCTTTATAGACCGAATTGATCTCAAACTTCACGGATCGACTTCCATTTCTTTCGGCTGTTTGGTTTTTGTGGCAAACCCGTCCCGCACCATGATCGAACTGACATCCTGCGGGTTCCCCTCAATGTATATTCGCCCGAGCAGACGCCCGAACGTGAAGATATCATCCAGGCGATCAGCATCGGACAAAGGCACAACAAGCAACCCCTGCTTTCCTTCCGCCAACTCTTTCATGCGCTGTTTCGACTCGATGCCACGTGCCTTTTCCTCTTTATCTTTCGTTTTAATTTCCGGTGCCCAGCAATCGAGCAAGCGAACGCGGATGTCAAAAGTCACGCGAACAGTCACAGTGTCGCCGTCATACACATCCACAAC
>JALTOP010000039.1:1209-7842 GCA_027000105.1 Planctomycetaceae bacterium
CGTTGATCGTTGGCTGTGGTTCTTCGGCGTGAAGAGGCGGAGTGAAGATCGCCATCAACAACAGCACGATCATCGGCACGATAATGTTGCCGACAATCGCCATAACGAGAAAAGAAAACAGGGCTTTGGTTTTCATGTCGACTTATGCTCCGGCTGGGACTGGCGAAGATGTTTCGCCTTTAATGTTCGGCGAATCCTGTGGCCCCAATGGTTCCTCTGATGGAAGCACCTGAGCCACATCGACGCGGTTTTTGTCGCCAAGATACATGTTGATGTATCCAAGAATCTCCTGATAAGCACCGTAGATTCGCATCGAATCATACCTGGTAATGAACCGGGTTCGATCTTTCGAGTTGAGCCGAGTCCAGTCCACAATCGTGCTGTCAATAGCTCCCAAAAGAAGCATCCCTTTCGACTTGCGAAATTGCGGCTTCAATTGTGAGAGCAGTGGAATATCCGGGTCAGTCCCGTCGAGCAAAAAAGGAAGATCGATTATTCCTCCGCTCATATTCTGGATATCGTCACCACCAAATGGGTTTTCACCTGTTTCGATCGTTGCGTTTGCGTCAATCGCCTTTGCAATCTTGTCACCCAGATCAGCCTTATCCGGGTTGTGAGTCACATGACGACGCAACCTGTCAGCATTGATAAGAAGCCTCTTCATGTGCAATTGGGTGGGGTCGTCTGTCCCGCCCCGATCCATGAACTCATCATTTGCAACAAGTTCAGTGCGCATCAGAATCAACGGTTCAAGTCCCGCGATAATGTGAAGATTGCGAAATTGTGTAAATGCTCGCCTGAATTGTTCCTTACCTGCTGGCATGTTATTCCCCTTTTTTTGGAGTCGCTATAGGTGCAATCAGATCAACCTGATCCATGATCTGATCGCGTAAATTTCTGATGTATTTTTTTTCGTTTTCATCGTCAGACGTTTCCAACGTCTCTTTCACTCTGTCGTCAAATATCATTCCGACAAGTGCGTCAAGTGCTGCCACACGTCCTTCGGATTGGCGGAGTCTACGCAACTCGTTTGCTTCATCCAGGTGGCGGGGAAACGGGGGTTGGCATTGCTGCCTTCTGCCCTCCTCTCCTTTTTGGCGTGAGTCAAGTAGCCTCTCAATCTTTTTAATCAGTCTGTTTGTCTCAGCATGTGGGTCACTCTGTTGGTTGCTCACAACTCGCTCTTGCGTCTCACGTAACGCCTCTGGTGAGCCACGATCAGAATTGTGGTTCACCGATGAAACAGTAGATGCTGGATCACCTCCCCTCTTTCGTTCATTCCGTTTGCCGATCAGCCAGCCGGCCCAACCAGCCGCTCCGGTGACAGCCGCCAGCACGCCACCGTACTTCATCGCGATATACGTCCTGGCTCCGAAGATGGCCACGTCCTTGATCTTTTCGATCGGCTTGACTGGTTCCGGCTTCGGTTCATCTTTTGTTTCAGTGGATGATGCAGCAGCCTCCTTGATCGCCAGTTCCGCTTTCTTTGGCGGCTCCGACTCTTTGGCTGTCTCGTTCTTTTCCGCTTGCTGTGGCGTCTGCTGTGGCCTGTGATGGTCTGGAATTGAGCCTTTGACCGCTCCATTCACGTAACCCCATTCCACAAGTCTCCTGCGAATCACGGGCGTCGGGATTACTTGCGTCTGCCCGTCCTGCGAGAGCGAGAGGATGGCTGCCAGATGTCCGTCCAGCGTGTAGATGCCACCGCCAGACATGCCGCCGACGGCCCGGAGATCGAGAGCGTACCAACGCAAGCGATCGTTGCGGATTCGCCTGGTCGGGATGCAGCCAAGTCGCCACTGATTCTGCGGCAGGAATCCACAATACTTCAGCCGCGTGCCGACCGGCACTTCAACCGCCATCAGAGCGTAACGGAGATCGTGGAAGTCTCCGTCGATGATCAGGATCATAAAGTCATTAGCTGCGTCCACGTTCCTGATCTTCGCCAGATGCGATTGATTGCCGATCTGCACCGTGATTGCCGTCGCCTGCAAGGCCACGTGAGCATTGGTGATGATGACGGCGTGATCATCATGGCGACCGATGACAACACCGTTGGCATTCGCTTTGAGTCCACCATCGATATCGACATGAATCATCACGTAAGGCCCGTTCTGCGCAACCACTGGCCCCGTCAAGGAGAAGCAAAACAGAACCAGTGGAAGCACAAAAGCAGGACAGGCTTGTCTCATAGCGTCACCACCCTTTCGATCGCCGCGATGTACTCGTCAATCGAGTGATCGGCAATCTGATCAGTGGCCCAGCGGAACGGCGATCGCTTGAACCAGCCCCAGCGATTCAGGATCATCTGGAACAGGCTCGGTGATGTCCAAACCTCACCGCTGGTAGTGATGTACTGCAAGGCGTTCGGATGCGCAAATCTCCCCATCTGCCAGGGAATTTTTGGCACGATGTCATTTGCGTTCACCCAGCGTTGATGGAATGGAAACGGGAAGTGGCGATTGATATTGAACGCGAAACGGCGATCACCAACCCGGGGACAGCCGAACGTGCAAACATCAAATCGCTCGTCCTCGGAGTATTGCACAGCCGCCGCCATGTAAAGAGCAGCCGCCCCACCGAGTGAATGCCCAGTGAAGGTCACCTCCCGGGTAGACATCAAAGCCGTTGATACCACTTCGTCGTAAACCTGATCGACATACTTTTCAAATCCGGCTCCCACACGACCGAATGGCGTGGGAGTCTGTAGTTGCGCTTTGGCATCCGCGATGAAGTCGCTCAGTTCGGAACTGCCACGGAATGCGATGATCTGATGATCGCTTGATTGGGCAACGACGAACTCCGTGCCGTTCTTCCCGTAGCCGCCCATCATCTCGTAACCAGCCATCGCCAGCAGAATCTTCTGCTCCTTGCACTCGCCACCGTACGCAATCTTGCTGAGCAACGCACAGGCGAAGGCTTGCTTGATCTGATGTGGAGTGAGTTGGTTCTGCATGGCAAATAAAAAAGCGGCAGCCCCTCCGGTAAAGGAAGAACTGCCGCTCTGCTTGGACAGTGGAATTGTTATCGGTTCCGCCTCATTCACGGCCGATTGTCTTCGCTATTGTCGCCACTTTTATCGCGATTGTCAAGAACTGTTTCGCGTTGACGAACATCAATATGCAACATTCCCGCTTTTCCGCGTCGCACAATGAATTCCTGATATGGCAGGACGTGAATTGTTCTGACTGTTTTCCATTTCGCCTTCTTCATCCGATTCCCTTCATTTTCATAATTGCCACGCCGTTTGTGGCATTGCCACAGGAAATGTGGCGGTCAGGTTTGTTTAGTCAGTTCCCCGTTCCACTTCTTGTTAGACGAAACATAACTCCACGGACCGCAGTTTTTCAGATACTCGTACATGACATCATCCACCTTTTCGTAGTCACCGGGTGGACCATCATCTGAATCAACAGGCAGATAATCGCTCCAGATATCTGCTATTCCCGGCCAGTGAGGCTTATTGGCATTACACGTATAGACACGAAGGGCAGTCAAAATGTTTTTGATTGGCAATTCTTCTGCCTCAACCTCATCGTCGCTATACCCCAGATCATCACACAAATGATCATGCCAAACATCTGCCAGTTCGTCGAAATTGAAATACTTATCCAAAGCCTCGCTGTAAACCAACGGTTCATTAGGATCAACGGGTTTCGCTTCTGCGTTCTTGTATCTCTCAACACAAGCCTTTTGTCCACAAGAACGACACATACCCTGCAATAAATACTTTTCATCAGACCTTCCGCATTTACTGCACTTGCAGCAATCTTCAGCAAATTCCTTAGGGTTACTTTCGGGGTTGTCCGGCACTTTGCCATACATCCTGCCGCATTTACTACAACGCCACGCCTCTACTCTTGTCGGATTCATTACACGTTCCTTCTTCTTTATTCCCTGAAATCGCCCTCTTGCCAAGCACGTTCATCGCCAAAGTGATCGCCAATGCCACCCACATAATCGCTGCTGACAGCACCCATGCCACCGTCAAAACCTTTAACATCAGCCAAGTCCAGTCTTCCGGGAATGGGCATGTTATCCACAACAACAACGCTATTGCTGTCATCATCTCCAGCAACAGCACCAACTGATAACCTACTCTAGACATTTTTTCAGCCATCACCCTGTTCCTTTACTGTGCACAGCCAAACGGGATAACAAACTATATTTAGCTCTGTCGTGCGCCTTTTTTCCACAAGGCAGAACTGGGGCCTTCTTTTCTACCGAACAACTTTCACCGTTATAAACAATCAACCCGGCATATTCAGGGATGTCTACCTGTGATGCGAGATCGGACGGCAGCACAAATGTAAATCTTCGCGGTAACACTACGTTCGAGACAGGTGGTGGCACTTCACCAGACAATAAATCATGCTTCTTCACCGAGAAATACCGATTCCTTGACCAAAAAGACGCCTTCTTATGAAAATCAGCTTTGTAATCCTTCCGGCTGATTTTTATTTCAAACTCATTGATGTACCACGAAGGTGTAACCTGAATAACATCCTGCTCGCCACCCATCATGAATTGCGTATTGCAAAGCAGGACACCACTCAAAGTCTGCAAAAGAGCCTGCTGTATTTCACTCTCGGTTACAATTATCACAATTGCACCCACGGGAATTCATTGTGCTCGACGCCATCCAAAAGCCTGAACGCATTCCTTCTTGTCTTGTACATCCATGTTCCTTGTTCGTATGGATCAACCATTCTCCCATTTTTATTCACGCGACACACAGACAAGCAACTGTCCAACATACATCCTCTGCTTTTGTAACCAGGTTTCCACTCACCCCATTGCTTGAAGAAAAATGGGATGCCTGCTTCCTTGCATTGGTCGCGCAAGGAACGAGCCCAATACGGATGCATCGGTCTGGCTTTCGGTCCGCTTTCTCCGCCAACAATCACCCAGTCAATAGAAGGCCTACGAAAATTAACAACTTTGCCAGCATTAGGGTTAGGGAGAGTCTCTCCTTGTGGCATACAACGGATAACAGCAGTCTTAGAAATACGGTACGCCCCAAGTGGATAATAGCTACAAGACAAAAGATCAATCGGTTCTAACAGCGGTTCGCACGACAACCCCAGCACCGGTACATAATCACGACATTTCATCAATTCAGAGATTCGCTTATCTGCCTGTTCCTGATTCTCGACGGACGTGAGCAGCCAAACATTCTCACGGTAATCTTCACCATGCTCCGATTCAGCAAGCACGGACAAGTTGGTTATGGCAGGCGGCCACATCCTCTCGATATTCTCCGGTCGCTTCGTGACCAATATCCAGTCAAGGTGGGGAGTCGCATCAATCAGATTGAACAGTTCATACCGAAGATCATACATCCTCAATGATCTCACTTCGGTTGGATCAAACAGTTCATTCCCTTTGTGGTCAACAATGCAACCCTGCCAATCTTCGAATACATCCGCCAACGAAGCACAAAATACCCGATACCGAACACCTTCCTTTTCCGCCTTCCGGTTCCATGCTCGCGGCTTGTTCCAGTTTGCTTCACTGGTCTTGACACGGGTTCCCATCGGACCCCACTTGGCGTAATGCCGCCGCTTGTCAAAGTCACGTTCCGCATAGCAGTTTGCACATCCCTCGCTGACTTTTGTGCAACCGATCCACGGGTTGAACGTGTAGTCCGCCCACTCGATTTTTGTTTCAGCCAATATTCTGATCCTTGTAATTGGGGAAAAGGTCGTGGAATCGTTTCAGGAAGTAGTATTCTGCCAGAGACGGGAAGCAGGGTCTGATGCAGAGATCGAGCCTCTCGATTTTCTGATACTTTGAACCCGGGCTCGTCGCTGCCGGCATCAGGTAGTGCCATTCCGTCACGAGCAGCCGGTCATCTACCTGATGGACAGAATCGGGGATGGGAAACTCCAGACCAAACTTCGAGGCAATCACACGCAGCAATTTATCTTCCGCCTCTACAAACCCGTGAATCATCGGTTTGATCGGTCTGGAGACATCGGGCAAATAAGCCTCTGCTGCATCGTGCATCAATGCCCAGCGAGGATCTTCACAATACTCTGAGGCATGCACACAATGTTGGGCGACCGAGTAGAAAAAGCAGGAATGCCCGGTGTAACGGCACTTCTGGGACAACGCTTTTGCAATGTCCTCAATGCAGATATCCTCCTCCCTGGCATCCATCGGCCAGAACTTTTTCCCGGTGTAAGTGCGGATGCAGTTCTCTTCGGTTCGTTCCATTAAATCGCGTTTTTCGGTGATCATTGGGACTCGCTTTCCTTTGTTGAGCTTGGCCATCGCTTTCAGTGTCAGGCTGGGTGGAATCATTTCCTGACGCCTCCCCGCATATTCGCCCTGACCAATGAGGCGACTACTTGCGGACAGACAGAGTTCCCGCAGCGGGCAACCTGCTCTGTCTTTGTGGCTGGCTTGCCATCAACTCCGATTTCGATCTCATAATCCACCGGGAATCCCTGGGCCCTGAACAGTTCCCGTGGTGTGAGCATTCGCATTCCGATATCGACGATCTGGTACGGCTCACCGGCAACGAGAACAACACCGAGGCAGAGTCGATCTTTCGTTGTGATTGTCGAGAGTGGTTGCGTGACCGGGCAGGAGTTCGTTCCGGAGCCGTAATACTTCATCAGGAAAGCA
>JALTOP010000040.1:0-1499 GCA_027000105.1 Planctomycetaceae bacterium
CGATAAACTTGCCGAGAAAATCGACAAACAGGATCGCGAAAAAAAAAGACAAAACGAAAAATCGGAACAGGACGGCAAACCACAAGACGGCAAACCACAAGACGGCAAACCACAGGACGGCAAACCACAGGACGGTAAACCACAGGACGGTAAACCACAGGACGGCAAACCACAAGACGGCAAACCACAGGACGGCAAACCACAAGACGGCAAACCACAAGACGGCAAACCACAAGACGGCAAACCACAACAGCAAAAATCTGAAGAAACACCCGGTCGGGAAGAAATTGAAAAGGCCCTTGATCAAATGAAAAAGGCGATCGAGGATCTGAAAAAGAAGAACCGTGATGATGCTGCGCGCGACCAGGATCAGGCGATCGCCGAGTTGGAAAAAGCGAAAGCGAAGCTGGAGGAAATTCTCAGGCAACTACGTGAAGAAGAGCAAAAAATAATGCTCGCCGCGTTGGAGGCCCGGTTCCGAAAAATGCTGCAAATGCAGGTAACGGTTCGAAAATCGTCCCAGCAAATTGCCCAAATCGAAGTTGATAAACGTGTTCCCAGACATCGGGCCAGGTCGATCCAACTGGCTCGCGATGAACAGGATATTGTCCAGGAGGCGAATAAAGCGCTCATCCTGTTGCGCGAAGAAGGAACTTCGGTTGCTTTCCCCGAGGCGGTGCAGGCCATTCGGGAAGATATGCAGACCACGGTAAAGCGCCTGAACGAGTTTCAGGTTGATGGGCTGACCATCGCGATCGAAGATGACATCATTGAAGCTCTCGAAGAAATGGTGGAGGCCCTTCGCAAGGAAATGGAAAAACTGGAAGAAGGTGAAAAACAAAAACAGCAGCAGGGAGAGCAAACAGATCCTGCTCTTGTCGATCTGATTGCTGAATTGAAGCTGTTGCGTTCGCTGCAAATTCGCATCAATCGTCGAACCGAGCGGTACGGCAAGCCGCTCAAAGGGGAACAGGTGGTCAAACCGGACGTTCTCGAACTGCTTGAACAGCTCTCAGAAAGAGAAGCAAGAATCCAACGGGCCACGTATGACCTTGCCACTGGACGAAATAAATAGTAATGCAACCGGGTCGCCAAACTCTGAATGCTGTTTCGAACCGTATCTCTTATCCAACACCCATAACAAAACGCGAGTTTCTGTCGAAAGATATCCAATGAGCGTAAAACATCACCCTGCCCCAGCGGGAAAAATGGTCTTCGGGCAACAGCGATTCGCTCTCGTCCTGTTGATTCTCTCCCTGATCCTGATTCCGTTTCCGATCGGCACAACAGACTCTTCGATGGCGCAGGATACCGCCGGGGAGGTTGCACAAACCGTTCAAAAACGGCAGCCGCCCAGCCTGGATCTGGTCGAAAGAAAGTGTCTCGAATGGCTCGACAGACACGCCGAGGCAGCTCAACTGGAAACGGGGAAAAAAATTGTTGAACAAGCCAGGGCGAATCAGTCTCCCCTTGATCTGATCATCACCACGATCGCGTTC
>JALTOP010000040.1:1509-7828 GCA_027000105.1 Planctomycetaceae bacterium
AACGCGTTCATCGATCAACCGACCCGAACGATGCAGCACCAGCTGGCTTCGATGCCCCGATTTGCGGTGCCTGCCGCGTTGGAAAGTTATCAGCCTGAAATTGATGACCCCTGGATGGAAACAAATCTGAATCTATGGATGGGGCTGGAACTGGCACGACGGGAACTGTACGAGGAAGCGCTGCAGAAATTTCAACAGGTGCAGCAGCAGCATCTGGTCGATCCTGCCGCCTACTATTTTTATCGGGCGGTTTGCGAGCATCATTTGCTGAAGAAAGAACAGGGACTCGCTTCACTGGATATTCTGTTGAATCAGTGCACTCCGCTACCGAGTCGTTATCGCATGGTCGGCGAGTTGATGAAACAGGATTTGGTCAAACTCCAGGAGAAAAGCCTGGATGAAATTGCGCGCAAAATGAATGATGTCGAACGTCGGCTCGAACTGGGGCGGGCGGGAAAGAAAGTGCAAAAGATCGAGCGGGAAATTGTTGAATCGCTCGATGAGTTGATCAAAAAGCTGGAAGAGCAATCGGGCGGAGGGAGTGGTTCCGGTTCCGGTTCCGGAAATCAGCCGAACTCCGCGGCCAAAGACAGTTCCGTCAAGGGGAGTACCGCACCAGGAAAAGTCGACGATAAAGACCTGGGACACAAAAGCAACTGGGGGAACCTGCCCCCCAAAGAACAGGCGAAAGCGAAACAGATTCTGGGAACGCTTTTTCCTCCCCATTACCGTAGAGCGATAGAAGCCTACAACCGTAAAGCGGCTCAACGGGAGGCAACGGAATCCGCCCCCTGATCAAAGCTGTCCGTTTTTTGAAAGAAATTTTTGAAAGACATTGGAATGATGCCGAAGTCTCTTGTTCTCACACTAAGTCTTTTTCTTTTCGGTTCGCGCATCATGGCGGCTGAATTGACCGATCTTGCTGGAAACGTCCACTCCGGTTCGCTCAAATCGCTGTCGTCTACCTCAGCGGTGCTGGTGGACAAATCCAGCTCCGTGGAAGTTCCCGTCGATCAACTGATGAAAATAGTCATCGCCCCCAAAAAGGAAGAGCTGCAGCAAAAACAGAATTCCGCAATCCGGCTGACGATTACCGATCATTCGGAACTGACCGGTTCCCGCGTTGAAAGTGACGGACTAAAGGCAACCATCGAGACGAAAACGCTGGGTGAGTTACAGGTTCCTGCCCGAAAGGTAAAAGCGGTTCTGTATTCCCGACTCGATGAAAACACGCAAAAACAGTGGGACAATCTGCTCCTCAGAAAATTCAGCGACGATTTGCTCGTCGTCAAAAAAGGGGAAAAGCTCGACTTTCTCGCAGGTGTCGTCACCCAGTATGACGACAAAAAAGTGATGTTCCTCTACGAGGGAAACGAAATCCCCGTCCGTCTTGAAAAAGTATTTGGCATCATTCACCCGCTCCCCTTCTCTCCTCCTGATCAGGCAAAATGTAAAATTGAAACAACATCGGGCGACTCCCTGTTTGTGGAACAGGTCAATCTGGACAACGACAGTTTTCGGGTACAAACTGGTCCGGATCATTTCATTTCCATCCCCCAAAATGAAATTCACCTGCTCGATTTCAGTCTCGGACGGATCGTCTATCTTTCGGACATGCCCCCCGAAGGAGTGGAATACACGCCCTATTTTGATACCGTGTGGGAGTATCAACGGGATAAAACGATCGATGGTACCGCACTGAAACTGGGAAACAGGGAGTATGCCAAAGGATTATGGATACATTCCAAAACAAAATTGACCTACCGCCTGGCGGGCGACTTTTCCCGGTTCCAGGCTCTCATGGGCATCGACGCCTCAGTTGCCAAATCGGGGCTGGGTGACGTACACGTCACCATCTCCGCTGATGATGACGTCATTCTGGATGAACAGGTAACAGCTTTCACGGCCCCCAGGAAACTCGATTTGGACGTACGCGGCCACCGCTTCCTGCACATTCTCATCGATTTCGGGGAAGGGTTGAACATTGGGGATCGACTGGATCTGGTTGAGGCCCGGCTAATCAAATAAGCAAAATCAAAAACACGGAATAAACGAATAAAATAGTACCGGTTGCATAAAAAGCGAATCGGGAAAGATTGATGACAAACAGTAACATGAAAAATAACAGTCATTCTGCAGACGTCCGGTTTCTCTGTTTTGTGGTCATGCTTGTTGCGTCTCTGTGCAGCCACAACCTGCTCGCACAGGATACATTGCCGGCGTCGGTGAAAATCGCCCAACAGCAACGGGTGGAAACGATCGCCCGGGTCAGCCCCAGCGTTGTCGCCATCTTCCCGCCCAGCGGAAAGGGGGGTGGTTCCGGTGTCCTAATTTCCTCTGAAGGACTCGCACTGACCAATTTTCACGTTGTCAGGGGTGCTGGCCCTTTTCTGAAATGCGGACTGAATGACGGAAATATCTACGATGCCGTGTTGATCGGAATCGACCCGACCGGAGATGTCGCTATTATCAAACTGCTTGGTCGCGACGATTTTCCTGCGGCTGTATTGGGCGATAGTGATAAAGTTCAGGCGGGCGATTGGGCCTTCGCCATGGGAAACCCCTTTCTGCTGGCCGCGGATTTCACCCCAACCCTGACATTCGGCATGGTCAGTGGAGTGAGGCGTTATCAATACCCCGCCGGATCATTTCTGGAATACACTGACTGCCTGCAGGTCGATACCTCCATCAATCCCGGCAATTCGGGAGGGCCGCTTTTCAATTCCGATGGAGAGGTGATCGGCATCAATGGACGGATTTCCGTGGAAAAACGTGGACGGGTCAACGCGGGGGCCGGTTATGCCATCTCGATCAACCAGATCAAGAATTTCAGCGATCATCTTCTCAGCGGGCGGGTTGTCGATCACGCCACACTTGGAGCGACAGTGCGAACGGATGACTTCTCGAATGTTGTCGTCGATACTCTCCTGCCTGACAGTGATGCGGCCCGGCAGGGACTTCGGCAAGGTGACGAAATTGTCTCATTCGGCGGTCGTACCATTGGCAGCGTCAATCAGTTCAAAAATGTCTTGGGAATTTATCCCAAGGGCTGGAAGATACCTCTCACTTACAGAAGAAACGGAGAGCGTACCGATATCGTGGTGCGATTGCTGCCGTTGCATTCGACCGGCGAGTTGCTCCAGTTTGTGCAGCCACCCCGCCCCTTCGAGAATCCGGAAAAAAAGCTGAAAGGGAAAACTCCGGTGATTCCCGGACACGATCATCCGCCGTTCCCCGAAAAATACGCTCATCTCTACAAAAGCAGACAGGGTTTCGCAAACTACTACTTCAACGAGCAGCATCAAAAAAGGTTGCTCAGTTATCTTCAGGCGATGGGTGAATTCGGAAAACGGAACACCAAATGGACATTCACCGGGACTCATCAGGATGGTTCCCCTTTTCGGATGGTCATTACGGAATTCGCCTCGCTGTTGGAATTGCCGGCTTCCAAACAGGTCCATCTTCTTGATATCGAACGTCCGGAGACCTTCATGGCCGGTTTGAACGGCGAGGGAATGCTGATCAGTTTTCTCCAGTTGCAACGTCTGCTCACACAGAAGAAAGAAGGCTTCACCGAATTCTACTACGTCGGTAGCGAACCTCTGGACGGCGTCGGCTCGCGGGTCGATATTCTGGCGACAATGGAATCCGGTCGTGAAGCCCGCTGGTACTTCGACAAGCAGACACATCAGCTGGTCGGCTGGGATACTTTCATCCGTCCGGATGTCCCTGAATGCAAAATCAGAATTGAACAGTGGAATAACGACGGGCAACAGCACATTGTCCCCTCTCGCTGGAGTCTCTCGTCTTCCGGGATGCCCAAAAGCGTTTTTCAGGCAGACAAAATGGTAATAGAAACGATCGAGCGCCCTGACGACAGCCCGGCACCAGATAAAGCCGCTGCTCCAAAGCCGAAAACGTGACCATTTCCATCGCCCCTGTTCATCACCTTTTTCGTTGACCGTCTTTGTTTTCAGCTTCGGAACAACTCCATCATGAATATTCGATTCCCCTTCAACCTGCTTTTTGCTGTTGCGTTGATGATTGCCACCAGCCTGATTGGTTCCCGAAATTTCTGTCTGGCCCAGTCGGAATCAGACAGCGGAAATCTGGAAGTCAAAAAAGTGATCCATCAGGTCTTTCCCAAAGTGGTCAAGCTGTACGGTGCGGGGGGACTGAAAAATCTTGCCAATTATGGGACAGGAATCCTGATCTCGGCTGATGGACACATCCTGACCGTCTGGAATCATCTGCTTGATACCGACCATCTCACCGCCGTTCTTGATGACGGCAGAAGACTGCCGGCCAAATTTGTCGGCGGCGCCGGCGAAGCCGGATTGGCGGTGTTGAAGATCGAAGTCACCAATGCTCCCCATTTCTCTCTTGAAAAAGTCGGGCGTCGAGGCCCCGGAACGCCGGTGATGGGGTTCAGCAATATGTTCAATGTGGCAGCTGGTTCGGAACATGTTTCGGTAATTCACGGCGTGATCGCAACTGTCACCGCTCTGACCGCCCGACGGGGTCGGTTCGATGTTCCCTACCAGGGGGAAGTGTATCTTGTCGATGCCATCATGAACAATTCCGGTGCGGCCGGCGGAGCCGTTGTTTCCTACGACGGCGTGCTGCTGGGTATGATCGGAAAGGAGCTTCGAGACCGTCGATCCAATTTGTGGATCAATTACGCCATTCCGTTGTACGATGTGAAGCAGACCATCGGCAAGTTGATCCGGGGAGAAGTCATCACCAACGAGCAGACCGGCCTGCCCCCCGTGATCAAAACTGTCGAAACTCTTCCATTGGGCTTCCGACTGGTTCCCAATGTCGTTCCGCGGACACCTGCTTTTATCGATACCGTTGTTCCGGGAAGTCTGGCAGATAAAGCGGGCCTGAAAAGCGACGACCTGATCGTGCTGATCGATGACGATTTGGTGCAATCCTGCCGGGAATTTTATGAGCGGATAAGAGAAAGCAAAAAAGGAGATCAGTTACGCATCACCGTCAGGCGGGATCAACAACTATTTACCGTCGAGATGATCATTCCCGAATTGGCAGATTAAACCACTTCCTGCAAATCGACTCCCGCCCAACATGAGATCGTCCCGCTTCACTTTGCCGTGCCGTTGATCTCGAAGTCTGTCTGAAAAAGCTGCACCAGTCTTCCGATCGCTTCTTCACTTCCGTTTCCATCGGCTTCAATCGTCAGGTGCGTTCCCTGATCCGCCCGTAACGTCATCAGGTCGAAAACGGTTTTTGCGTCGACAGAATGATCGCCATTATAGATGCGTATGTTGCAATCGTACTCACGGGCAATCTCTGAAATCATCGAACAGGGAACCAGATGCAAACCGTTTTCCAGATTGACAACAACTTCCTCGCGGTACACGTTTCTATTCTCCATGGCGATTTGTTCGAACTCCATGATAAATCGACTCCTTATCTGCTGAACGCACCAAATTGAAGAGAAGCATCTGAAACTCTTGCGCGAATGGCCAACCCTGAACGCTGAATCGAACGACCAGCTTTCCGGACCTTTTCTGTCGGGGACGAACGGGCCAGGACAGAACTGTACACACATCCTCTTCGATGCAGCAAAGGCCACCCTTCCCCCTGAAACAAGCTAAACAATAACCGCGCCGGGCAACTCGCCGCTTCTCGTAACCGGGCCGAGTCCAGCCACATCCCGAAGAAAAGCACAGTCCCGCCCCCGGCAGGGATTATTCGCACTTGAATCAGGCTTAATTATAAACGCACTGCGATCGGTTGTGCGACCCGAATCCGGTCAATTTCAGCAAATTCAAAATTCTCTAAAAAAATTGGAATTTAGGCAGTTCAGGCAGCCTGTTACAGCTCATCCTGATCCGCTTCCTTGAGAAGATCCATCACCTGATCGGCGGATTTGGACTGTTTGAGAAAATTGCAGAAGTTTTCGTTTCTCAAGTGTCGCGAGATCGTTTCAAGTGCTCGGAGGTGGTCTCCGGGACGATCGGGAGGTGAGATCAGCAGAAAAAGGATGTAAACGCTTTCTCCATCAAGACTGGCGAAATCAATTCCTTCCGGAGCGATCGCAATCGTCGCAACGAGGTTATCGACCGAAGGGTGTTTTGTATGGGGAACGGCGATCCCGTTTCCGATCCCTGTTGAACCGAGTTCTTCCCGTTTAAGAATGGCCGCCACGATTCCATCTTCGTCATCGGCGGAAATCTGCCCGGCAGATCGCAGACTGGAAACCATCCTCCGGATCGCGTCTTCTTTGGCCGCTGCCTGCAGATCGGTAATTATTGAATCTTCAACTACAATTTCTGAAAACTTCATCTTTATA
>JALTOP010000041.1:0-5693 GCA_027000105.1 Planctomycetaceae bacterium
ACCCCTGCACTCCATCCAGGTTGGGATAAAAGCAACTTCACGCAATAATAACAGAGTAAAAAACTTTATCAGCAGGGCTGATTTGATTTTCCAAAACGGTAGGTTTTGCAGGGCCGGTTCCACCGGCCATATCAGCCTTCCTGTCGGTCATCGTGTCGGTTTGCATCACCGATGCCGGGTGCCTCGGTTGGTGTTTTGTGTATTGCTATTGTGGCGGGGTAGCCGATACCGGACGGCTGGCGCCGTTCCGCTTGCAATTTCTGGCCGTTGCGAGAAGATAATCTCACGCAAAGACGCGAAGACGCAAAGGTAAAGAGAGGAAAGCTGAATATTCCAAAGTGGTTTTATTCGTTCTTGTGATTCTCATCTGCTTTAGGACTCAAATACGGAAAACTCACGGCGGCTTGGTGAGACACTTCCCCATATTACTATCCGTAAAAATTTTCGAACGGCTCGCAATTTTTGGAAAAATATCATTTTGGTTACGGCGGTCAGAACAGACCAGCCGTGCTGGGCTCTCCGCGTCTCTGTGGTTAGTTTCGTTTGCCAGAACAACAAAACAGAAAAATAAACTGGATGCACATGGCGCGTCCATCTTGTGCCTCTCGGCACCCAGCCACTAAAGTGGTTGGGCCACCCGCCGATTGCCCTTGATCGACATGATGCTGATATCGCAGATTCAGGCAATCGTGACAAGATCAATCTCAGTCCAGGCCGTGAACGGTTACTCGGCTTGTTCCCAAGCGTCATCGTTATTATAAGACATTGTAACCGGTATCCTTGTTAAACAGAGAGTAACCGTCAAATTGTCGCTGTTATATTGATCGCTGTCGAGGCAGGGCATTTTTTAATACGGGGAGTTTCATGCGGGGACTTTTCAATTCGCCCCGTTCTCCGGAAGTTTCGGGGCATCAACCTGTTGTTTGGGGCCAAAGATCAGAACGGGAATTCGTATTTGGGGGAATTCGCGGTCATCAGTATCGATAATGATGCTTCCGGTATGCTTTCCGTCGGGAACGGTTGCCTGGGCAGTAACAGGTATCGAGTATTGAAGATGGCCATGCTGATCTTTCGTCGCGACCGCTTCCCCTGCCCTGAGGTATTCCGAATCGACCTGAATGTTGGTGATGTGGAAGGAACTTCCGGGGCGGAAATCAGTCAATCGAATCGTCTGCGATGTCTCCTGTGAACTCAACTGATAGAAGATCAGGGCGTTGGGGCGGACGGTAATTTTCTTTTGCGGAACTTCCACACGATAGAGCACATTTTCAGAAAGCGGCTTCTTTTCATCACCAACCTGGACGTAATCGATGCGAACCTGATATTCGTGTCGGCCCGATGATTCCCCCGTCGTATCGACTTCGAGATAGAATTCGCCTTGTTCTTCCGGTTGAATCGCTTTTCCCTGACCACGCATTCTCACCCGAATACAGCCACAACTCGGCTTGATGTTCTTGATAAGAATCGGCTTTTTCCCTGCGTTATGAAATTCGTATTTTGCGATCGCTTTGCCTTGACGCAAATCGAACTCTCTTAAATGCACCATGTGAATGTGCATCGCAAGAGGGTGTTCATTTTCCGGCCGCCACTCTGCTCGCGAGTGGGGAGGACGCACGGAAACAGCAAACGAACAGACAGCAGGCAACAGGCACAGAACAAAGATGAGAACTGTTTTGATTTTTCCAGTCACTTTTCCATTCATGGGAATCGCCTCACTTTCGGGATCACCTGGTTTGCCTCCTGTTTTTGAAGATTACTGGAACTCGGAACCATGGATTGCGTTTTGTGGATCGAAATTTTCGAAGTTGATCAGTTTGCCATCCCGAAAGACCAGCATGTAGGTATTGCCCTGTCTGTCCGGCCCCCAGCTGTAGACGAGATCATCGGCCCGGTAAAGTCCATCGCCAGAAAGAATATCCGTGTCATCGAAAACACGTTCTCCCTGTACTCCAACGATGCGGTCGATATCTCCCTTGCTCATTCCGTTTTTCGCCAGGTTGGAAAGCAGCCATTTGATCGAATCTTCGGAACGCTCCACCAAAAATTCTTCTCTTCGCTTTTCCGCTTCAGCAAAGAGAGTTTCGTCCTGCTGCTTGAAATCTGCCAGGGAGGTCATCGTTGAACACCCGGTCAGAAGCAGCATCGCTGCCAGAAACAGTCTCCCCGTTGTATTTGTGATGAAGTCCATTTCCAATCTTTCCGCTTGTCTTTCCACTTTGCCCAAGCGTGGATTGATTCACATGATCAGGCTTTTTCGACCGCCTCACCATTCCGTAATGAACGCCGGTGGTACGGTGGAGGCATCAAAATATCGGAAAAGCGCGTAAAGCCGAAGGGCAATTCAGGAATGGCGTGTCATAGTATTCCTTACAATTTGAATCCGCCCGGCTTTGGGGAACTGAAACGGCTTGAGACAAAGAGAAATGTATAGATGTACATGTCCCGGGGTTTCGCTTCCTGAGGTTCGTGGAGTTGATGAAAACTCTGTGAGAGTCCTCTTCTGTTGGATAGGCGACAACCTGGCAGTGGGTATTGGGAGGCATCGGAGAACAGGCGAAAAAACGCATGATTTTGTCGATTAGGCAATTTGGGACTGCCCAGCGGGACTGTTCATTGATTTTATGTGCTCTGTGCAGGTTGAACAGTTGACTTCTCTTGTCTTCTCCCATTTAATGGACGGGAGGTGACAGCGACGAAACAGGATGGACATCCGTGTACTAAAGACCACTCGCAGCCACTGCGAACCGCGGGCCATTCGGCTCGATCCTACCAGATGGTCACGTCGTGTTTATTGGCAATTGGAAATCATGGGAGAGAAGTAATGCAAAAACTAACCGTTGGTCTGTGCAGCTTGGCGTTTGTGTTGGCTTGTTCGGTGCAATCAGCAGATGCCCGTCCAAAATACTACAAGTATTTCAAGGAACTTTATCCGGAAGTGCAGGATCTTTCCAAAACGAAATGCTTTATCTGCCATACGGACAAGAAGAAAAAGAAATTCAATAACTATGGTCACGCTGTGAAAGAGTGTCTGGGCGAAAAAGCGAAGAATGTCAAAGATGTCGAGTTGATCAAAAAAGCCCTCAAAGCAGCAGAAGCGAAAAAGAGCAAAGTGGAAGGAAAGACGTTTGGTGACCTGCTGAAAGAAAACAAACGTCCCGGAGAAGATAAAAGAGAGTAATTCGATTTTCCGGAATTGAAGCGGCAGGAAAGGTGAGTGTTGCACTCACCTTTTTTCATGCGCTATCGCTATTTTTTACGCGTTTTGTTGCACAGCGGATGCTCTCGGGTAGACTTGGAATACCGGGAACCCGTTTTAGTGGAGAACGTATCGATGCTCTCTTTTCTTCGACCAACTCTTTCAGGGCGAACTTTGATCGCGCTGCCTATCCTTTTGTTGTGCTGCGGTGTCGGTCTGGCCTATCAGCCCAAAGGATACAATTACGATGAAGCGAAAGTTCCAGCCTACAAACTTCCTGATCCACTGAGCTTTGAAAATGGTTCGCCCGTAACGTCCCCTCTGCAATGGAAAACAGAAAGGCGTCCCGAGCTTCTCCATCTTTTCGAAACGGAGGTTTACGGGAAAAGCCCTGCGCGTCCCTCCTGTCTGCATTTCGAGCAGACATCCTGTTCCGATGAGGCACTCGGAGGGCTTGCAATCAGAAAAGAGGTATCAATTTGGCTGACTAAAGGGAAAAAGGGGCTGCATCTCGATCTTCTGATCTATCTCCCCAAAAGTTCCAGACCTGTTCCGGTTTTCCTGGCTCTCAACTTCAAGGGGAATCATTCGATTTCAAATTATCCGCAGATCAAGCTTTCCCGTCAGTGGATGCGTTCATCGCCTGGTTCGGGAATTGTCGATCATCGAGCGACAGAAAAGTCTCGGGGTGTTGCGTCGTCACGCTGGCCGGTGGAGAGAATTATCAAACGGGGTTACGGCTTGGCGACAATGTATTATGGTGATATCGATCCCGATTTTGATGACGGTTTTCAAAACGGTGTGCATCCCCTGTTCTACAGGAAAGGGCAGAAAAAACCGGCTCCGGATGAATGGGGGAGTATTGCAGCCTGGGCGTGGGGATTGAGCCGGGCGCTCGATTATCTTGAAACAGATTGCCTGGTCGATGCCCGGAAAGTTGCGGTGATGGGACATTCGCGTCTGGGGAAAACGGCGTTGTGGGCCGGAGCTGTTGATGAACGGTTCGCCATCGTCATTTCGAACGATTCCGGCTGCGGGGGAGCTGCGTTGAGCCGTCGGCATTTCGGGGAGACCGTTCAACGAATCAACACCTCGTTTCCACACTGGTTCTGCGGCAACTTCAAAAAGTACAACGAAAACGAATCGGCACTGCCGGTCGATCAGCATGAATTGATCGCCCTGATTGCTCCCCGGCCCGTTTATGTCGCCAGTGCCCAGGAAGACAGATGGGCCGATCCGCATGGTGAATTCCTCTCGCTGCTTCACGCTTCCAAAGTTTATGAACTGCTTGGCGAGAAACCGATCGCCAATAAAGAGTGGCCGCCACCCAACAAACCGATAACCGGCACAATCGGATATCATCTCCGTACAGGAAAGCATGACGTAACCGACTACGACTGGAACAGATACCTTGATTTCGCTGATTTGCACTTTCGGAAATAGTGGTGTCGGTACGTGAGCGGGAACAGGCGACGAGAGAGGGACTGATTTCCCCTGAGCACGGTATCTGTGTATTATGTCGATGGGCCTTTTCATTTTCACGGATTGAACCTGCTTGTTGATCTATGTCGCTGTTGCACCCTGCGTTACTTTATGGACTTTTGCTTGCTGCCGTGCCGGTGGTGTTGCATCTGCTGATGCGCGCCCGTCCCAAAAAAATCGACTTTCCCGCCTTGCGCCTGTTGGAGAACATCCGCAAACAAAACTCGCAGCGGATGCGAATTCGACACATCGGACTGTTGCTGCTGCGAATTCTCGTTCTTGTGCTGTTGGTGCTGGCAGTAACCCGCCCGACACTTCCTGCAGCGAATTACGGGTTGACAGCTTCCGAATGGGGGACGGGAATTTTCGTTCTTCTTGTCGCAGTGCTTGCCTATTTCCTGGGACGAAAGTATTGGGTTCAGAAAGTGCAGCAAAAGCATCTCCAAAGCTGGCGGGAATCGTGGCTGAAAATGGGGACAGCCGTTCTTGCCCTGCTGTTGATGTTCTTGCTGGTCGGGTTGCCCTACCAGAGGCGGGTCTATTCGGAAATCCGCAATCCGGGCGAACAATTGCAGTTGAACGTTCCCGTTGCAGCCGTGTTTCTGTTCGATGTTTCCGCCAGCATGGAGTATCGCCACGAAAACCGGAATCGGTTGGAACAGGCCCAGGAACTGGCGTTGACGCAGGTGAGAGCGTTTCCTTCCGGTTCACAGGTTGCAATCACTGATAACGCCACCACAAAACCGATCCGATTTCTGAAAGATCTCAATGCGGCGAAATCGCGGCTTCAACGCCGTGAATCGCTGCAGCCCCGTGATGCGAGCCAGTTGCTGAATGATCGTCTCCTGTCCGCCATTCAACTTCAAACAGATGAACGTCAGAAATTACTCGATGAAGTTGAAGGGGAAAACAGCGACCGGTTTTTGCGGGAGATTTACATTTATACCGACCGGGCCCGTTCAGCCTGGTCGCTGGAGGAAGCGCAGCGGTTAAAGGAGGAAATTGAACAGGCACC
>JALTOP010000041.1:5703-7801 GCA_027000105.1 Planctomycetaceae bacterium
GTTGCGCTGTTACCTGATCGATGTTGGCGTGCAGCCGATCAGCAATCTTTCGCTGAGCCATCTTTCGCTTTCGCAGTCGATGGTCATTCAGGGGTCGGTGGTGCGTGTTTCTGCGACAGTGACAAACCAGAATTCGCGATCTGTCGAAACAGTTGCGGAACTTTATCTGGATAACGGCAATGGTTCATTGATCAAGCGGGATCAGAAATCACTTTCTTTGGAAGCCGAGCAGACCGGCCAGGCGGGTTTTACCGTCAAGGCGGAAAGACTCGGCATCCTGCAGGGAGAGATTCGTCTGGCCCAGAGCGATCCATTGAAAATCGATAATGTGATCGCCTTTTCCATTATGGTTGAAGCACGTCCGCATGTGTTGATTGTTGCTGAGAAATCGGACGAAGCGTTTGTTTGGGAACAGGCGTTGGCTCCGGCGGAACTGGTCAAACGGGGGGCCAATCAATACGACGTGAAGACTGTTTCGCCGGGTAAATTATTATCGTATTTGAAGGCAGATTCTTCAGGCCCTGCAAACAAGCCGGATGTCATCTATCTGATGAACGTCTCCCGACTCTCCGAAAAGTCGTGGGACGCCTTGCAGACATATGTTGAACAGGGGGGCGGTTTGGGCGTTATTCTGGGAAGCAGCCGGATCGATGTTGAAAATTATCGCAACCTGGGCCAGGCAGATTGGCTTGCGTCGCTGCCCAGTGTGCATACACGTCCTGCAACCCTGAAGAAAATTGAAGTGACGCGCGATGATCACCCGCTGTTCCGCTATTTGAAAGAATTGAATGTTCTTTCCCTTTTCTCTTCCGCCGCGGTTAGGCGTTACTGGAAAACGGATCTCACCGATCAGGCGATCGTGATTGCCAACTTCAACGATGAAGAACGTTCCCCCGCGATCGTCGTTCGCAATGATGCCCGCGGTCGTGTACTGACTCTATCGACGGCTGTTGATTTGCGGGGAGCCGCCCAGCAGCAGAACTGGAGCGATCTGGCACGGCTCGACTGGATTTATGCCGCTTTTGCCGACCAAATGACAAAATTCCTGCAGGGGGGACGCGATTTGCGATTGAATCGCACGGTTGGTGAACCGGTTGTGCTCACTCTCCCGGAAAAGACAAACGGCAAGGAAGGACTGCTCCAGCTTCCCGGACTCAGACAGGATAAAATTTCACTCCCTTTCCGGGGAATATTGTTGAACATCACGACCTCTGACAACCGGCCATCTGTCCCGAACAATAGCGGTATGAAAACCGGTATGAAGAAGAATCGCCAGATCGCCGCCGATCGGGTTGGAAACTACAAACTGCTGTTCCCCGGCGAAGGAATACCATCTTACGGTTTTTCGCTGCAACTGGCAGACAAGGAGACAGACTTGCAACCGTTGAGTTATGCGGAACTGGATGAACTGTTCGGTGTCGATCGTTGGCAGCTTTCACGAACTTACGAGGAACTGGAACGAACCGTGCTGCTGGGACGCATCGGCAAGGAAGCGTATCCGATCCTGATTGCCCTGCTCGTTCTGTTCTTTCTGGGAGAACACCTGGTTGCGAACTTCTTTTACGGGAGGCAGGAAAGTTGATGAGCGAGCAAACGCAGAGCGTTAGGGTATCTTTACTGTAGCATGACAACATTACGACTCAATCTGGATCCGATATGGAGCTGGCCGGTTGTTGCCCTGGTGGCAGTGGCAATCGCTGCCGGTATCTGGGGTGGGTATCGGTTATCTGCAACAGGGTTACCTGCTGGACGTCGCCGGCTGTTGTTGGGAGTCCGTTTTCTGGCTGGACTGCTGTTACTGGTTGCAATCATCAGACCGCAACTTCAGTGGGTTTCGCCTGACGGAAAGGCATCCCAGATTTGGATTGTGGGCGATTCATCGCGCAGTATGTCCGTTGAGGATGGCCCGGGGGGAATCACTCGTCGGGAAAGTCTGCTCAAAACGCTTGAGGGTGTTGAAGGTCAGTTCGATCAGCTGCAGGAAGAAGTTGAAATCAGTCGCTTCGATTTCGATTCGGCCCCCCATAAAATCGAGAACTTTCAAAACGAGAACGCTGGGACACAAACGGCTATCGGGGTGTTGCTGCGAGAAGCGGCC
>JALTOP010000042.1 GCA_027000105.1 Planctomycetaceae bacterium
TCCTTGATCAGTCGGCCGAATCGGTGATCCAGGGTGAAGATGGGGAGTACCGTTCGGTTCGCTGGTTGACTCATCGGCGGATATCTCTTCTTCCCGATCAGGCGAGGGAGTTTTACGAAAAGACGTATGGCCCGCTTGCGCAGAAAATGTTGGATGACGCCTACCGAAGTTCCGATTTTTTCAAAATACGGGAAGTTGCCGAGCGTTACTTCCACACCCCGGCAGGCTACGAAGCGGCTAATCGGATTGCGGCGTATCATGTTGACCGGGGTGAATTTGCAGTCGCCGCGACGTGGTATGTTCGCCTGGAGAACACAACAGCCCGTTTTGTAAGCGATCCTCTCTGGAAACTGAAGGTGGGCGAAGTTTACCGTCAGGCTGCATTGAACGAACGTGAATTGAGTTCTCCAGTTTCTATCAGCGAAGAAGATCGGCGGGAATTACAGAGGCGACTGCCGGGCCATTCATTGGAGCAGGTGCGTGAGCAGTGGAAGCGGTATCTTCAGGAGTACAATCCGCCGTTGGCCGATTGGCTTTTCCCGGGAGGAAGCGCCCGACGAAACGGAATCCCCCAAGGAACGGCCCCTTTGCTGATGAGTGATTGGCAGCAGGGAATGACGGAACATCCCCGAGTTCGTCAGCAGCTGAGCCAGTTGCTCGAGGAATTGGAAATCGATCGATCACCGATTATCCCGATGATGCAGCCCGTAACCGTAGGCAAACGGGTTGTGGTGAGAACGCTGGAAGGCCTCAAGGCGATCGATGTCGAAACCGGGCAGCTTGTTTGGGAATCGCATGAGAAATATTCACCTGCGATGCTGTTGGCGGGGAATTCATCCAGCCGTCAGGACAATCTCAACGGGGTGATTAATATCCAGGTTCGACTGGCGCGTGGATTTGGGGGAATCGGCTGGCTGAACGGGGCGAATTCGTTCAATGCGGGTCAGCATCCATTGACGAGCCTGCTGTTCAGAAATGGGGTGCATGGAACACTGAGTAGTGACGGCGAACGTGTATTTGTCATTGAGCGAAATGCGATCCTTTCCCGACTTTTTCCGGGCCAGTATTACAATAGTCTGAACCTGTCCAGTAACGATCTGTATCGACGGGACTGGAAATCGAATCGGCTGACCGCTTACGATCTGGAGACCGGGCGGGAGGTCTGGCATTTGGGTGGAACGCAGATGAACGAACCGATCGATCCTCCATTGGCTGGAACATTCTTTTTCGGCCCCGCCTTCACCGACGAGGGTGAACTGTTTGTTATCGGCGAAAAGGATAACGCCCTTCATGTTTACTGCCTGGAATCAGCGACCGGAAAAATTTTGTGGTCCCGGCTGCTGGCCTATACCGATGCCCCGATCGAACGGGATTTGGGACGTCGCTGGTGGGCTTCCCAGCCCGCTTATGCAGAAGGGGTTCTGGTCTGTCCGACCAATCTCGGGTTACTGGTCGGGATCGATCGACAATCCCACGATATTCTTTGGGTCTCACGGTATCTTCCGAGAAAAGTGGCGTCCCAATCCCAACGGTTCCAACGACGAGTCAACGGGTTCGCCATGTCGAACGTCGGTTCACTCAAGGATCGCTGGTTCGCCACGCCTCCCATCATCGCAGGGCAGACCGTGATCTACGCTCCGTTGGAAGAACCGACGCTGCTCGGTTTTCGGCTCTGCGATGGAGAGGAGCTTTGGCGAAATACGGGCTTGCAGCAGGGGTTGTATCCGTTGGGAACGTACAAAACGGATTTGATTGTTGTCAACAAGGAAGATATCACCGGCTACGATATCAACACCGGAGAGGAAACCTGGGCCGTGCCATTCGCCAGTTTTGCTTCGCAGGTTGATGGCGCGAAGCAGATGCCCTGCGGTCGCGGGCTGATCGTGGGAAATCAGGTGATGCTACCTTTCGGGCAACGGGAGATCTGGTTTTTTGATCTGGATAAAAAGGAATTCACTTCCCGCACACATGTTGAAGAAAGCCGTCTGCGGCTTGGCAACCTGGTGATGGCACATGGGAAACTGATTTCCGCAGGGCCGGAGACAATCGCGATGTTTCAGCCCCGGCAGCTTGTAGAACAGAAAATCGTTCAGCGTTTGCAGGAGAATCCGCAGGATGCGTGGGCATTGATGAAGCAGGCAAAGATATACGCTTTGGATCGACAATACGAAGCGGGATTGGAAGAGTTGGTCAAGATCGATGAAAAAACATTGGAGGGAGAACAGCGCAGGCAGTACCGCGAACAGATGCTGGAATGCCTGAGCGTGATGTGCAGGGAACATCCCGATCGTTATGAGGAGGAATTCAGGCAGATTCCGAGATATATCGAAACCGACAGCGAACGTCAAAAGTTTTTGCGTTTGTACGCCAGCCGGATGATCTATCGCAAAGACGACGCCAAAGCGTTTGAGGCATACGCCAAATTGGCCAATTTCCGTTCCCGTGCGTTGCTGGAAGATTCGCTTCACCTGGACGCTTCCCTGTCTTCCCGGCAGGATGTCTGGCTTCATTCCCAAATGAAAAAACTCTGGGACAATTCGTCGGGAGAGGTGACTTCGCTGATCATCCGGGCGGTTAATGAAGCGGTCGAACAGGCGGTTGATTCGAATGATCTGCAGCAAATGTTGCATGTTGTGCAGGTTTACGGATTTCATCCCGATATCGAACCGGTCTATTTTCGAATGGTGGAACTTGCCATCGAGCAACAGGATTATGCCACGGCACAGTTTGCACTGAATACGATGGCCCGGCAGGATGATGAGTCTATTGTTGCAACATCGATCGCCAAGCGGGCCGAGTTGCTTTACCGCTTTGGTCTGCACAGCGACGCCGCGTATTACATGAAGATTCTTCAGGAGAAGCCGGCTGACCTGGTTCTGCTGGACGGACTGACCGTGGGAGAATGGTTGGAGGAGAAAGAGAAAGAGGACTGGCACGGTTCCATTCCGGCCGATCTTTCCAGTGCGTCGTGGAGAGATGAGGAATTCGAACTGATACGGATCGGTTCCAGTAGCGGGAACCGATTGAGCGGGATAGTGAATCTGTCCGAATCGGAACTTCCGTTCTATCGGGAACATCGTTTTCTGTTTCGTTCCCGGGATAACCGGCTGGATATTATCCGTTTGAGGGATGATCAGCTGATCTGGTCGATTCCGTTACAGCAGACGGCCAGTTCAGCGGCTACCAACGTGTTGCCAATTCGCATCGACGGTCATTTGCTGACACTTTATTACAAGGGGATGGTCCAGTGTTATTCACTGCCCGATCAGCGGCTGGTCTGGGCGCGACCGCTCTCGGATCGATCAGCGAACAGGTACACCATTCAGGCAGCCGGGCAGCGGCTCCCCGCATTGCATAAGGCATCGTATGTGGCAAGTCGGTTGCGAATCAACAGTTCCCGTCGCAAGTTCGGGCCGTTGGCGATCTCCACTTCGCATACGTTGTGCTATTTCAGCAAACAGGATCTGGTTGCAGTAGACCCTTTGAACGGAGAGGTTCGCTGGATTCGACGAGGTGTTCCGGTCGGAACCGTTGTCTATGGCGATGAGCAGTATCTTTGCCTGCTGACTCCCAACAGTTCGGAAGTGAAAATTCTCAACACAACCGATGGGCGTTCTGTCGAGGCGGGCAATTTTTCTTCGCTGATCAATGAGGCGATTTCCGTTTTCAATCACCAGTTCATCGTTGTGCAGAAAAACCGATCCAGCATTCTGGGACTGGCCGCCAACACGATGAAAATAGCCGCAATCGATATCGTTTCCCGGGAAACCGTCTGGGAGTTTTCGATCGGCAGCAACGACTATGTGGGACAGTTGGATGAAAAATCGCTGATCGTTCTCAAAGAGCAGGGTGTTTTTCAGGTAATTGCATTAAGTGATGGAGAATTGCTGCTGGAGGGGGACATCGAGATGGTGAAGGGGCTTCGTGAAGTGTCGGTTTTTCGTGACGCCCGGCAGATTTATCTTGTTTTGAATACGTCAACCCGACAGACATCGTATCTGAACCTGCTCAACCAACGGGTCAACGGTTATCTGGTGGCGATTGACCGTCAGACGGGAGAGCAGAATTGGAAATACGCCACCAAGGGATTGAACCTGATTCTGCAGGACGTGAATCAGATACCGGTTCTGCTTCTGGCTGCAAGAAAACCGGAGCGAGTTCATAAACTGACCCTCAACATGTTCCGGATCCTGATGATCGACAAGCAGAGCGGCAGAGCCGTTTTCGAAAAAGCACTGACAACCCAGCAGCCCCCCAATCGACTTTCCTGGAGTTTGGCGAAAAAGCAGATCAAGATGATCTCGTACAACGCTATCCACATATTGAGACCGAAATCGGAACCCGGGAAACCATCGGAGCAGTAAGCGTAGTTCAGAAAAGTTGATTGGTACTGTTGTTGCCATTGTTGGTAATGCTGTTGACGTTGGATATTGCCATTATTGATTGCTGAATTGAGTTCAGGAAATTTCTGGAACAGGTTTCTCATTCATGTATTCCGGGGTGAAAACATTAGGTGGCCGTCAATTTTGGGGGGATGTCCATTTCTTTCGTGATTGGCGAATCCAGAAAAGAGTGCAATCGGAGCGGTTTCGCCTACTCGACGGAAAGGATCGACGATTCGCTTCCGGCTCGTTTGAGCAATGCCTGGCAGAACTGGAAAGACAGAAGGAAATTCGACACCTGAAACCGTATCGCGGCAAAGCTGTTGTGCTTTTGCACGGCATCATGCGTTCTGCGAAATCTTTCAACCCGTTCAGGCGTGAACTGGAGAAAAGGGGGTATCACGTCTATTCCGTCGATTATCCAAGTACGCGGGTGCCGATCGAGCAGGCAGCCGACTATCTGCATCAGGTGCTTCAGTCACTTGAGGGAATCGACCAGATATCGCTGATCGGGCACAGCATGGGGGGATTGGTCATCCGAGCCTGGTTTCAGGAACATGAAGACGCAAGAATTGATAAAGTCATCATGTTGGGAACGCCCAATCAGGGGGCAGAGATGGCCGAAGCGTTGAAAAACTTTCTGCCGTTTCGGTGGGTCCTGGGTGACGCGGGCCAGCAGTTGGCGAAGAACGAATCGAACTCCGCCCGGCATCTGGCCGTTCCATCGGTTCCGTTTGGAATTATCGCAGGTGGACGGGGAGAACAGACCAACGGATACAATCCCTGGTTACCCGGCGATGATGACGGCACCGTGACAGTTGCCAGTGCCCACCTGGAAGGGGAGGCCGATTTTCTCAGACTTCCCTGTCTGCACATGTTTCTGATGCGGGATAAACGGGTGATCAAAGCCGCTCTCCAATTTCTGGAAACCGGGAAATTCTGTCCAAACCCTGTTCCGGTCGAAACGGGATAAGGCGGTTGATTCGTGGTCTCTGGTTTGGCGACTCGAGTTTGGGGAAAAGGGAATCACGCCAGGACGCAAAGGGAAGAAAAGCAATAGATGAAAGCGGTAGGACGCCAGCCCCCGGTACTATGATACGCCCCGGGTATCTCTGAAGTCGCTCACAACCATCACCAGACGGTTCGCGCCGTTCCGCTTATATGGTTTTACGGTATGAATTCAGGCCGGTTTTCCTGCGGGAGAGAGTTCGACGAGCAGTTTTTCGATGAGCAGACGTGGCGGTAGCGAGGAAGCGCCTTTCATGCCGAGATCGGCTTGCAAAATGAGTTGTGGAATCTGCTCAGCCCGCTGACGTCCGAGTTTTCGCAAATATGTTTCACTGGCAGGAATTTCCCTGGGGAATACGCCCGCCATTTTCAGTGCGGCGGCCAGTGGTCTGTTGGGGCCGGAAAGCCGAACGGCATTGGTCAGTTTTCGGTAGACGAACGAAATCCCTCCTAACAGTTTTTGCGGCGCTTCACCGGCATTGAGCAGTTTATCGAGTTCAGTCAATGCAGAATCGAGATGACCATCTCGCACTCCATTCAGCATTGCCCAGGTTGTTTCCAGCCGCCAGCCTCCTACCAGGGTATGAACATCCTCCGGAGTGATTTGGTCCCGGGTTCCGACATAGGAGGCGAGTTTATCCAGCTCACGGTCCAGCAAACCGATCGACGTTCCTGCCAGTTCGATCAGCAATTGAACCGCCGGGCGGGCAATTTTTTTCTGATATCTCTTTTGGGCATGTTTGCCGACCCAGCTGATCAACTGGTTCCCTTTCAGCTCGGCACATTCGATCGCAAGGCCGGATTTGGCCACTTTTTTTGCCAGCTTCGTATTCTTGGGCCAGCTTTTCACATCGAGGAGAAACAGCGATTTTTTCGCAGGTTGATCAGCATAGCTTTCCAGATGGGGACGGTTCGCTTTGACAAAATCATCAGCAGCCTGAATGCAGACACAGCGTTGGCCCCCCCACATGGAAATCGTTTTCAGTTCGTCGGAAACCGCCCGCCATTCGCAATCGCGTCCTTCAAGCATTGTTGCCAGTTCGCTGGCCGATTCCTCACTTCCAAATGCCTGAGCGAGAATGGAATGCTGCACCTGCTGCTTGAGATATCGTTCCGTCCCGAACAGAACAATCATCGGTGGCAGCGGTTCGTCGCTGGATCGGTTGAGAAATTCGGTCGCATGCATGCCATTAAACTAACAAAAAATGAAAGACTTGCCAGTAAGACGAAAACGAAATTCAAGGCTGCTTTATTTCCTTCTGACAACTTGACGAACGTTGTGACCCTTTGCTGCAGTTCATTTCGGGAGGAATTGGCGGAGTTTCATATCATTATGGATTGATGGAAGTTGAAACGTCGTTATGCTGTCTGTTTCTGTTTGATCAGTTCTGAACGTCGAGTTACCCCAATGAGCGTCCGAAACTTCGGGAGAGAAAATGTCTGAATCGCGAACGCATCGTTTGCCGCTTGTTTTGTTCGGCATCTATTTGCTGTTATACGGCGGCTTTATTGCCATCAACCTTTACGCTACCGACTTGATGGAGCTGACGCCTTTTGCGGGAGTCAATTTGGCTATCTGGTATGGGTTTGGTCTGATCATTGCCGCCGTTTTGTTGGCCTTCATTTACGGTGTGGCTGGTTCGAAGGCGAATGACGCATCCGATGCTGATCCGGAAAACGGGGAGGTGAGCCAGTGATTTACGAACCATCCGTTTTGGCGGTTCTCGTTTTTTTCGTTTTCGTTGGGATTACGTTGGGGCTCAGTTTCTGGCTGGGCAGAAAGGCAAGAACATCGGAAGGGTATTTTTCCGCACATGGTCAGATCCCCTGGTTCATCAACGGAGTTGCCTTCGCGGGTGATTATCTCTCGGCGGCCTCGTTTCTCGGGATTTGCGGGATGATCGCCTTTTACGGCTACGATGGCTTTCTGTATTCCATTGGCTATCTTGCCGGTTGGATCGTGGCGTTATTTATTGTTGCAGAGCCGATGAAGCGACTGGGGAAGTTCACCTTTGCCGATGCGTTGAACGCCAGGTTCGATTCTCCCGGCATCCAGACTGCCGCCGGGCTGAGCACATTGGTGGTTTCCGTTTTCTACCTGATCCCGCAAATGGTCGGAGCGGGAGCGCTGGTGACGCCTCTGCTCGGTTTTCCCCAATGGGTTGGCGTTGTTCTGGTAGGGGTCACGGTGATTCTGATTGTGGTAACCGCGGGAATGGTTTCGACAACCTGGGTTCAATTTTTGAAGGGATCGTTGCTGGTCATTTTCAGCGCCATATTGACGCTCATGCTGCTGGCTCGCGGTTTTGAAACAGCCGAAGGCGGGGCAGATGGACACAAATTGCGTACGTTGGGGCCCTTCACGACAGAAACATTGGCGGAAAAGCTTGCCCAATCCGAGGCAACAAAACAGTGGTCGGTTGTTGCTGCAAATTCTGCCTGGGAAAAAACGCCGTTCGTTCGACTCAAAGATGAGGAAGGAGCTGTTACGGTCTGGAAAAAAGAAGAAAAACAGGGCGGCGAGTTTTTTCTGACCGAGGCGCAGTCGCTGACAAAAACACCCGATGGGACGATTCTTGTCAACGGGTTGGTCAAAGGAAAGAAAAAGGGAGAGCCGCAGCTTCACCCTGTCGGGCATGTTTCGAAATTACCGGGAGGAAAGAAGAAGACCGGGCCGCTCGGTTTTCTCAGCTTCTTCAGCACGCTTCAGGAAAGTGAAGTCGTTCTGTGGTCTAAAAAGGTCGTGAAAGAGAAAGACGATTCCGTCACGACGGTCTACTATCAAAAACCGACTCCCGGTTCCCAGGTGCTTCGTCCCGGCGAGCACCCCCGCTTCAAAGGGATCAGAAGTAACGACCCGATCGACAAGCTGAATTTTCTTTCGTTGATGCTGGCTCTGTTTTGCGGAACAGCATCGTTGCCTCATATTCTCATCCGGTATTACACCGTGAAAAACGAATCGGCGGCTCGCAAGAGTACGATTGTCGGTATTGTCACGATCGGTTTTTTCTATATTCTCTCGCTCTATATGGGACTGGGTGCCATGACCAGTGGATCGATCGATGTCACAAACTCCAACATGGCTGCCCCGCTGCTGGCACGGAGCATTGCAGAGTGGTTGTTTGCCGCGATTTCCGCCATTGCCTTTACGACCGTTCTGGGAACGGTCAGCGGACTGATTCTCGCTTCTGCCGGCGCGGTCACTCATGATTTAATGGGACAACTTCTGCATGTCAAAATGAATGACGCCGAGCAGGTTCGCGTAGCCAAAATTTCTTCGGTTGTCGTTGGTGTTGTGGCCATAATTTTGGGGATTCTATTCAAGGATATGAATGTCAGCTATCTGGTCGGATGGGCGTTCAGCGTAGCGGCTTCTGCGAATTTGCCTTCGTTGATCATGCTCCTGTTCTGGAAAAAGACAACCAGACAGGGCATCATCGCTGCCCTGGTTGTCGGCATGGTCAGTTCGCTCGGCTGGATTCTCCTTTCGGAAGATACCTTCACCAAAGTTTACGGACTCGATGCTGAAGCTGCTCTGGTTCCCTTCAGTCAGCCCGGGATTGTCACGATTCCGCTCGGGTTTCTGGTACTTATCTGCGTTTCCCTGATTACACAACCAGTCTCGTCGAGTGCTGCAAGCAGCGATTGACAGGTAATATTTCAGGGCTTTTTGTACCTTGAAAAGCAGTATTGAAAAAGAACGAATCATGTCCAGCACCAGTTCGAAACATCGAGAAGGTTTTGCAGGATGATTACCGGGAGCCATCGTCCGACGGAATGACTGAATCAGCATTACCGAACCAGCATTACCAAAACAGCAAGGAAATAATCCATGTCACGTAAAGATCCCCGCTCTGTTTTCACCAGTGATAATCTTTCTGCAGCCGAGTTTGTCGCGGAATGGCTGGGATAGCAGGGAATTGAAGTAGAGTTGGTGACTCACATGAAAGAAAGCGACGGCGTCGGACTGACTCCCTTCAGCGACAGTCTCTCGACATCGCACATGGAGCTGTTTGTGAAAAATGTGGATGATGTTGAAACCGCGAAGGAACTGATTCTCGAAAATCAGGAAAGTATTCTTCAGGAGGCTCAAAAGCGGGATCAGACCGTTCCCGAAAAAATCGCGATCGTCTGTGAACATTGCGGCGAGACAGCCATCTTTCCCGGCGAGATGCAGGGAACCGTTCAGGACTGCCCGCATTGCGGCGAGTATCTGGATGTTCCGGGCGGCGAGGATGAATTCGACTGGTCTGTTGTGGATGAAACACTCTCGGAAGACGAATTGGCAGAAGATGACGCCGATGAACAAGCCGATGCCTGGGGCTGAGCACACAGCCACCGAGATTCAGAGACAGTCGAGCAATGGGCAGAGCGAGATGCATTCTGTCGTGTGCATCTGCCCCGCTCCACGCAACTGCTCTGTTCTGTCGAACCTGTCCTATCGAGTGCTGATTCGATTTGCCCGCGAGTGATCCGGATTACTCGTTGAAGGCAGCATCGAAGGCGATATTTGATGGAGAAAAATCGACATTCTTGACGAATTGGCAAGCCTCGCGGCCCCCCTGGAAGCGTTCCATTCCGGAATCTTCCCATTCGATCGAAAGCGGCCCCTGATAGCCGATGTCATTCAGAGCACGGATGATTTCTTCAAAACGGACACCGCCCCGACCGACACTGCGAAAATCCCAGCCGCGTCGGGAATCGCCGAAACGAAGATGACTGCCCAGAATTCCCGTTCTGCCGTTGAGTGTGACTGACGCATCTTTCATGTGCACATGGTAGATGCGATTCGGGAAGAACCGAATGAACTCGACCGGATCGACTCCCTGCCAGATCAAGTGACTGGGATCGAAATTGAAGCCGAATTCTTCCCGGTTGTCGATCGCGTTCAAGGCCCGCTCGGCAGAATAGATATCGAATGCGATTTCAGTCGGATGCACTTCCAGAGCAAACTTGATACCACATTCCTGAAAGACATCCATAATCGGATTCCATCGATCAGCGAACTGCTGAAAACCGGCGTCATACATTTCCGGCGGGGTGGGCGGGAAGTCGTAAATCAGGTGCCAGATGCTGGAACCGGTAAACCCGTTGACAATTTCGACTCCCAACCGCTGGGCGGCGCGGGCGGTATTTTTCATTTCCTCGATCGCGCGTTGGGAGACCGCATCGGGATCGCCATCGCCCCAGACATACTCAGGCAGAATCCCCTTATGCCTTTCGTCGACACGATCGCAGACGGCCTGGCCGACCAAATGGTTGGAGATGGCGAAAAGTTTCAGGTCGTGTCGTTCCAGCAGGTCTCTTTTTTTGGCACAGTAGGAATCATCAGACAGTGCCTTGTCCACCTCGAAGTGGTCTCCCCAACAGGCGAGTTCCAAGCCGTCGTAACCGAATTCAACCGCTTTTTTGCAGAGTTCTTCGAGCGGGATGTCGGCCCACTGGCCGGTGAATAGTGTCACAGGGCGTGCCATGAGTATTCCTTTCAGAATGAAATGTTCAAGGTAAACCGGAATCGAAGCGTCGCAAAATCTCAGTCGCCACGAAGTTTGATTCCCTTCGTCTGCAGTTTTTCACGGATTTCGTTCAGAGAAGTCACTCCGAAGTTGCGCACCGAAAGGAGTTCGTCTCCAGAGCGGGCGACCAGTTCTCCAATCGTGGTGATACCGAGACGCGAAAGGCATTTGCGAGCCCGCACAGAAAGATCCAGCTCGGAAACACTCGATTCGTGCAGAGCCCGTTCTTCCGGTGTCAGTTCTTCCGGCTTGTAGAGCGGTTCCGGCTGTTTTTTGTGCAGGTTCTGTCCCAACTTCAACCCGTGCATATCGAGAATCGCCCGGATTTCCTTCAGCGACGTTTCTCCGAAGTTTTTGCCGGCCAGCAATTGCTCTTCGCTCATCAGTGTCAGGTCTTCGAGGCGTTCAATCCCGGCCCGTTCGAGACAATTACGACTACGGGCGGAAAGCTCGAAGTCTGAAATCGGGATTTGCAGAATTTGCTCGAGATGCTTATCACGTTTGGCTGCCTCCTCGTCGTAGAACATTTCAGCAGAGGACTCGATATCCAGCAGGTAGAGTTTGGCCCGTTCGTTGTTTGGCTGGGCTTCGAGAACCCGTTTGAAGCAGAACGCGGCAGGGCCGTAAAGCTCCCGATCTTCGTAAAGCAGTCCCAGATTGATCATCGCGCCACAGTAAATGGGAGGCTTGGCCAGCATCTGTTCGTAAAGCTGGATTGCTTCATCATCGTTACCCAACTGATTGTTCAACTGGGCCAGATTGAACAGGGCACGTGAATGGTTCGGGTCCATATCGACGGCCCGTTCGAAATACTCGAGGGAACCATAGGTATCGCCCCGGTCGGTCATCACACAGCCCATCTGGTATGAATATTCCGCGCGCGTTGCCGCCTCTCTGGCCAGTTCGCGGAGCTGGTTTTCAGCGTCATCGACATCGCCCTTCAAACGGGTACAACCGGCAATTAGCAGATCGCACTGCACCTTGTCGTAACCGTGCTTCTTCGCCTGTTGGAATGCTTCGATCGCTTCGTCGTATCGCTCCAGAGAGATCAACGCATTCCCGAGATAGTAGCTTGCCATCCCGCTCTCTTTCACCTGCGAGAGGCATTCGACAGCGCGATCCAGATTTGCAAGCAGAAAAGCGGTAACACCGCTGGCAAGCAGATCCCGTTGGGAAGAAGCTCGCGAATCAAGCTCCTTCCAGATAACACGAAGTTCAGCCGCCTGACCAGCTGACAACGCCTGCTGCAGAACAGCCAGTTCGTCGTAGCCGAATTCAGGGGAATCCAGCAATGGGCCTCGAATATCAAATTGCTCAGCAGCAATCATAGAACGCACCTCTGCATGAATGAAACAGGCCAGATATCATCTGGCGGGGGGAAGGTAAACCGAATCGAAATTCCTGACAGGCAAACCCCGTAAAAAGCCACCTGCGCTACCAGCAACAATTTTCAGCAATAACTTCAGCACTAACTTTTTCGCGCCTGACGGGATATCCGGGTTGCGCAAATGCTCCACATTCCATTTCGGTTACGACTGCCGGACGAACCGGTCGTGCCGGAACAACGATCGATCCTATTCGTCAACAACGTAGGGGAGAAGCCCCATGAATCTCGCCCGTAAAATAGCCCGGCGAACTGCTCTCTGATAAATGGCGGAAGTGCCGGTACGTCTTCGCGGCAGAATCTTTCCTTCGCGGTCTATCAACTGACGCAAGGTTTTGATGTCTTTGTAATCGACATAAACCGGGCGTGGCACAACACCATCGGGACAGAACCGACACTTCAGTTTTCTCTTTAGGCGTGATTTCTTCTTACGTAATTTCCTGATATCTGCTTTTGTCAACGTCGCCATCTGCGAATGCACTTCCTCATCATACGACAGCCGAACCTTGTCTGCCGAGCGGACACCCTGTACACTGCGACTGTTCAGTGAGGACATCATGGAACAGGGCGGCTACCGAAGCCCGGTAATCGCCAACTCGCTCGACCTGAAGAATCGCACAATATGGCAAAAAAAAGTCCGATATGCAAGGTAAGCAGACAAAATCCTGAAACTTCCGTCAATCGTGACACAGGATCGTTCCAGACAGACGCCGTCATCCGCGCCGGATACTGGCATAACAGGTGTACAAACAATGTGGACCGTGTCAGGAGTGATGTAAACGATGCAGAGCAGGGGAAAGACAGGTAATAGCCCACGTTTTTTCATTCGTTCCAGGAAGTTTGGTTGCCGCTCGGAATCCCGCCTTTCCCGTGAATCGTTAATCACCTTAACCTGTCGTGGCGAGGCAAGTTCCATTGCAATCCAGTCAGGCACGGATACGCTTAATGCGCCCTCGATTGACCATGATCCAGTTTTCCATAAGACTGAATTGGCCGGTGCAACCGGCCCTGCCTTGCTGCCCTTTCGGTGTGGGTGAGGAATGGCTCTTGATCGAGCTATTTTTGAGTGACATTAGCTATTTTCGAGTGGCATTTTTTGTCGTGAAATTTGTAGTGAAATCGGAAAAGTCCCATCCGGACGCCTGTATTTTGGGTTTATTCCGTTGTTAGAATGGCGGCTTCCCGGGATTAACCGGGTTCCTGCCTGTTGATTCCTGCCGTTGCTCAAAATGCTCAAAATTTAAGTGAGAATAATATCAATGAAATATGCTATCTGGGGATTGGTCCTGTTACTGATCATTCTGCATCAGGATCTTTGGTTCTGGGATGATGCAACGCTCGTATTCGGATTCATGCCGATCGGGCTGCTCTATCATGCAGGGATTTCTGTCGCGGCTGCGGTGACGTGGTACCTGGCAACCCTTTACGCCTGGCCGATCGATCCCGCCGAGGATACTCCTGTCAACTCTGAAAACCCTGCTACCTCCGGAAACCCTGTCATCTCTGAAAACAACGGAGGTGAAGCGTGATCCAGTTAACAATTATTACCGTCTATTTGGCATTGCTGCTGATTCTGGGTGTTTTCTCCAGTCGACTATTCAAGGGAACCAGTAAGGATTATATGCTGGCGAGCCATTCGATTGGGCCGTTTCTGTTATTGATGTCGATTTTCGGCACCACGATGACAGCCTTTGCGTTGGTCGGCTCCAGCGGTGAAGCGTACAAGGAGGGAATTGGCGTTTACGGGATGCTGGCCAGTTCTTCCGGGATTATTCATTCGCTTTGCTTTTTTGTGCTTGGTGTGAAGGTTTGGTCGCTGGGAAAAAAATATGGATACACCACACAAATCCAGTTTTTTCGGGATCGTCTGGAAAGCGACAAGATTGGAATTCTGCTTTTTCCGATTCTGGTCGGCCTGGTCATCCCGTATTTGCTGATTGGAGTGATGGCGTCCGGAACGGTTGTCAACAGCGTGACTGAAGGGGCGTTTGAATCGAGCTTCGCTCTTTACGATTACGGCGTTCCGCCCTGGTTGGCTTCGCTGGTTATTTGCGGTGTCGTTCTGATTTACGTTTTCTTCGGTGGGATGCGAGGCACCGCGTGGGCGAACACGTTTCAGACACTTGTCTTCATGATCCTCGGTGTGGTCACATTTTATATCATCGCCGATCATTTGGGAGGCTTGAAAGCAGCCAGCGAAGCGGTTGCGAAAAAGAATCCGTCCAAACTGATGCGTTCTGTCGCTCCGGAGGATCAGGAACGATACGAACAGGCTTATGCGCAATGGAAAACGATGGCGAAATACAATTACGCTTCCAAAAAACTGAAATCGATTTCGCTCACCGAAGAACAGAAAAAAGCAGCCTACGCCGCTTTCAAACCGCGGATGCCCAACTGGCAGTTGAAAGCGGAAACCATTTTCGCAAAGAAAAACGGGTTATTGAAGCAGCTTTCGATTGCGCAAATCAACGATGCCTATCTCTGGCAGGATGATCGCATTCCGCCAGAAACAAAGCCTGAAGATTGGGACAAAACCGAACTGACACACGAAAAACTGCAACAATATCCCCGCAAACCGGGAGCCGAATTGGCCGGTTATAAAATCTTCGCCGATAAAATCGGACACCCGAAGAAATTGATCGACCCCAAGAATCCGAAAGCAGGGAAATTCTGGACACGCAAAAAAGCACGAGGTGTTTACCGCGCGACCAAATGGGCACCGGATGCACCGCATCACATCGATCCGTGGAAGTTTCTGACGTATCTGTTCGTGCCACTTTCTGTCGGAATGTTCCCGCATCTGTTTCAACATTGGCTGACCGCCAAAAACGCGAACAGCTTCAAACTGCCGGTCGTGGCTCATCCTGTTTTCATTATGATTGTTTGGGTGCCCTGCGTTCTGGTTGGTGTTTGGGCAACCTCTGCCGAACTGAATGGCAAAGCGATGTTCCCGCCGCATTTTCCTCCCAATGCTGTCCTGGCGACCATGGTGAAGATGATCACCACACCAGTCTTGACCGGCTTTTTGACCGCGGGGATTCTCGCCGCGATCATGTCTTCACTCGATAGTCAATTTCTGTGTGTCGGCACGATTTTCACTGAAGATATCGTCGTTCATTATGGCGGCAAAAACCGTTTCAGCGACAAACAGACGGTTATCATCGCGCGGCTGTTTATTATTGCGATTGTTGCGCTGACGTACTTTTTCAGTCTGTTTGAACCTCGACAGGTCTTTACGCTGGGGGTTTGGTGCTTCAGCGGGTTTTCCAGTCTGTTTCCGCTGATTCTGGCTGCTCTTTACTGGAAACGCTTGACCAAAGCGGGAGCGTATGCCTGCATTATCACGGCGATATCGCTGTGGCTGTATCTGTTTACGATGTCCGATTACGCGGCAATTTCAAACTTCACGATCAATTTTGGTGGTGATTCATTCGTCAGCTTCACCAAACCGGGTCAGCATATCGAACCGGGAATCATTCAGACGATGCCGGTGATGACGATGATCCTTGGCTCCACATTAGCCATGATTCTCGTTTCGCTCATTACCAAACCACCCAGTCAGGAAACACTGGATCGTTTTTTCCCAACGAAATAATGATGTTTCATACTATTTCAAACACAAAACAGCGGCGAGTTGCATGAATGCGGCTTACCCGTAAAGCATTTGCCGGGACACAGCGAGAGTTGCAACGCACCAAATGAGGGGTGCGCGTCGAAGGTGCGTCTTGATGCACTCTGCCGGGTTTGTCTGGTTTTCTGTGCGCGTTCCATGCCTGACAGATAACAGCTTTGATTCATTCATACATAACCCACACATAGCAGGATCATATCGAAACGGAAATCATGTCAAGCAATCAACAACCATACGATGAGCTTATTACAGAACTGAAACGGATCAGCCTTCTTGGTTCCTGCGCGAGTGTTCTCAACTGGGATCGTGAAACCTACATGCCGAGTGGCGGTGCGGAGTTACGAGCAGAGCAGGTGAGCCTGATCGCCGGGTTGGAACATCAATGGGCAACCTCGCCGCAACTCGGAGAGTTGCTCGAAAATCTCTCTCAAACAGATCTGGGAGCCGACGACAGCGTTGAAGCGGTCAATGTTCGTGAGGCAAAGCGAAGTTATGAACGAGCCACAAAACTGCCCCAACGGCTTGTGGAAGAACTTTCCCGAGTCAGTGCGCTCTCGCAGCATGCCTGGAGTGAAGCCAAACAGGCGAACGATTTTTCCGCGTTCGAACCGTGGCTCAAACAGATGATCGCCCTGAAACGGGAACAGGCCGCCTGCCTGCAGCAGACAGATGGCCCGTTGTACGATGCGTTGCTCGATTCGTACGAACCAGGAATGACAACTGCCCAGGTGCAATCCACTTTTTCGCAATTGCGGGAGCAACTGGTGCCGTTGGTCGCGAAAATTGCAGAAGCGAGCAACAAACCGGATCGTACAATTGTGTGTCGTTCGTTTCCGGTTGATGCACAGCGGGAATTCTCGAAACAGATGGCCGCAGAAATCGGTTTCGATTTTCATCGGGGACGGATTGACGTTTCCGCCCATCCGTTCTGTAGTGGGTTCGGCCCGGGTGATTGCAGATTGACCACTCGCTATGACGATCACTTCTTCAATATGGCATTCTTCGGTACATTGCACGAGGCGGGTCACGGCATGTACGAACAGGGCCTGTTGCCGGAACACGCCGGAACGCCGATGGGGCGAGCCGTATCGTTGGGAATTCATGAATCGCAATCCCGCATGTGGGAAAATCTGGTCGGCCGATCCCGTTCGTTTTGGCAGCACGCTTACGGGAATGCGCGAAAGATGTTCCCGGAATCTCTTGGCAATGTTCCACTGGACGCTTTTTATGGAGCGATCAACTACGTCGAACCGTCCATGATTCGTGTCGAAGCGGATGAAGTGACCTATAACCTGCACATCATGCTTCGCTTTGAACTCGAACAGAAGATGATCGCCGGAGAACTCGAGGCAGAGCAGATTCCTGAGGCATGGAACGAAACATTCAGGGAGTATTTCGGAATTGTTCCCGCCAGCGATGCCGAGGGCTGCATGCAGGACGTGCATTGGTCAGCCGGTTACATCGGCTATTTCCCGACTTATGCGTTGGGAAATATTTATGCCTCGCAATTCTTTGAAGCTGCACAAAAACAACTGGGGAACCTGGATGAATTGTTCGCCCGGGGCGAGTTCCAATCGCTTAAAGAATGGCTCAATAAGAATATCCATCAGCGAGGTCAGCAATACCCGGCTGCTCAACTGGTAGAAGTCGTTACGGGAAACAGCTTCTCCGCGGATGCGTTAATTAAATACCTGAAGTTGAAATTCGGTTCCCTGTACCATCTCGAATAAACTCGAATAAAGAAGCCCCCCATGAAGTTCCCAGCACGACTGGTCTGTTCTGACCGCCGTAACCAAAATGAGATTTTCAAAAGATTTCGCACCGTTCGTAAACTTTAACCGAAACCTTAACCGTTAGTAGTACAATGGCGATCACCTGGACATCAATCCTGCTATGCTTTTTTTGTTGCACCGGGGAATTCTGTTTTGCAGAAGAACCGAACAACTACCGCAAACCTGTTGACGACGACGATCTGCGCTATTGGGTTCAAAATATGGTTTGGTATCACCGCTTCAGTCTCGCAGAAATCAGCTCGGCAACGGGATTGAACGATTCAGAGATTGAATCCGCTTTGAAGAGGTTCAATATAAATTCACAAAACAGGCCGAAGCGGCAAAAAAACGGATCATTGCTGGTTCTTCCGTATCCAGGAGGCAGGCATCCGAGAATCGGATTTCTGGAAGGAGCAATCCGCCCGCAGCGGGAAACGAAAATATCTGTCTTTGCTCCGTGGAACGAGACCGACTACTTTGTTCTCGATGTGCCCGAGGCGATCTGGTCAAACCTCGGATTGACTTACCTGGCTCATACGCATGTGCCGACAATCTGGTCGAAACGGAACATCAAATTGGAAAAACTGGAATGGAATCGTACCAGAAACGGGACGCTCACCATGACAAGAAAACTTCCCAACGGTATTTCATTCGGCACAATCATTGAACCCCGTCGCGATTCCGTTCGCATGAAAATGTGGTTGACAAATGGGACAAAACAGAAATTGACGGACTTGCGCGTTCAGAATTGTGTCATGCTCAAGGGGGCTCCCGATTTCGCTGCCCAGACGAATGAGAATAAAGTTATCCGCTCTCCTTATGTTGCCTGTCGCTCGAGTGATGGGACGAAATGGGTCATCACTGCCTGGGATCCGGCAGATCGTCCCTGGGCGAATCCCGCATGTCCCTGCCTGCATTCCGATCCCAGATTTCCCGATGCGAATCCTGGTGAAACAAAACACCTGACCGGCTGGTTTTCTTTCTATGAAGGCAAGCAGATCGAAACGGAATTCAAACGGATTGAAGCAACAGGCTGGAGAAAGAAATAACAGGCAATTGCGTCTCAATGTCGAGCAGAGGTAAAGCGGATTGATGCAATGGGGAGGCTCCGTTTCTTCAAAATTCTCCGCAGGGAAGAAAGATCTGCATCTTTTGATATCAGACACATCAATTCCAGTCCCCTCTGACAGGAACACATCTTGCAACATGTCACCGGTGATCTCTTTTTCAACTTGAACTTGCCCGACTTGGGCAAACAGTGTTGTCGCAACTGACTGAACCGTTTATCGTTTACGCTGATCAGGTTTGTGCAAGAGTGTGAATAAGGTTGGCTATTGTGTTGAACTTTCGAAGATTGTTTCCCGTTTTCATTCTGTTCGTGCTTCCATCAGTCAATGGACTGCGTGCTCGCGAACCGGATCAGATTATTGATCTGTGGCCCGATCTGGCACCCGGCGAAACGACTGCTGTATCGGGGCTCAGGTTGCCCCGGCGTGCTTCGGAGAATCCTCCGGCAACCCGTATCAAAAATATCACCAAGCCGCAGGTTCACATTTTTTTGCCTTCACCCGAAAAACGAACTGGTTGTGCTGTGTTGATCTTTCCCGGCGGCGGTTATAACTACGTGGTTGTCGATAAAGAAGGTTCGGAAGCAGCGAGTTGGCTTAACACTCAGGGAGTAACTGCTTTTGTCGTACATTACAGAACCAGGGCAATTGATGCCGCTGCTCAACAGAATTCTGAACTTCCTGCTTTTTCCGAACGGCCGTTGCAGGATGGACAACGAGCGATCAGCCTGATTCGCGAACGCGCCTCACAGTGGGAGTTGAAACCGGATCGGATCGGTGTACTCGGGTTTTCAGCCGGCGGACAACTGGCTGCACTGTTGGCAACACGTTTCAATGACCGGGCATACGCACCAAAAGACCGGACCGACGAAATATCGTGCCGGCCAGACTTCGCCCTGTTACTTTACCCCTGGCAGTTGATCGACAAAAAAACGGAGCAACTCGCTTCCGCCTTCACGGTTTCCAATCAATGTCCACCCACTCTCCTTGTGCATGCACACAACGATCCCCACACCTCGCTTAACAGCGTACAATTCTATTGTGCGTTGAAGCAGAATGGGATTGAGGCAGAATTACACATCTACCGTAACGGCGGACATGGTAACGGACTACGCCCGGTCGAAGATTCTTCATTTCCTACCTGGCCTGTTCGGGCAGCCGACTGGATGCGACAGAAGAATTATCTGAATCGAACAAAATAACAGAAAAGTGGTTGTATTCATCTCCGCAGCATCTGGCGATCTTTTCCAACAGGAAGAACCTTTACACGTGTGCTAAAAGCGGGGTTTTATTATCATGCGTGTGTGAGAGTCTCGGCTGGAGCAGTTCCGCTCTCTGAGTTACCGCGGGGACGCCAAGTACAAAGCTGATATTCAGTCCGGTGAATCGTCAGCAAGACGTCTCAACCTGTTACCGGAAATTCATCTTCGGGGCGGGAACCCTGGCCTTCGTGGTAAATTCGTAACCTGACATAGCCCATGCCCATGGACGAAAAATACTGGTATCTGAAGCGATGCGAGTTGTTTGAACGACTCGATGGGACGCAGATCGCCCGACTTGAGGCACAGTCTCAAGTGCGGGTTTTCGAGCGGAAGTCATTGGTCTACCTTCCCGATGATGAATCGGATTCTGTTCTGTTACTGGTCAGCGGCCGTGTCCGAATCTATCACATTACGACAGAAGGAAAAGAGGCACTGCTGGCGTTTATCGATCCGGGCGAGTTGTTCGGGGAATTGACAATCATCGGTCAGAGCCAGCGGGAAGAATTTGCAGAGACGATGGAGAAGTCCCAGATTGTCAAGATTCCCGCAGCTGCGATTCGGGAGGTGATGGATGAAAACCCGGAAGTGACGATGGGAGTCACCAAACTGATTGGGCTCAGACGTCAACGATTTGAACGCAGGTTGAAATCGCTGATGTTTCAACCGAATCGGGATCGACTGATCTTCCTGCTTCTGGAACTGGCGGAACGGTATGGGGTTCCGCATCCCGATGGAACCGCTTTGAGGATCCGCCTTTCCCATCAGGAAATGGCCAATATTATCGGAAGTACGCGAGAAACGGTGACTGTTGTCCTGGGAGAGTTGCAGCAGGAAGGGTTGTTGGAAGTAAAAAGGAGGCAGGTCATTCTGAATGATCTGGATCGACTGGCGAGTTCAATCGGCGCGGCTCCACCAGAGATCCCCGGACGTTCATCGAATCGGGCATTCCGTACAGGAGACACTTGAATTTCTGTCGATCAACAAACGCGGAAAAACCTGTTTTCCGGGAAGAGTTGCGAGGCAAGCGGGGAATTTCGGTTTTAACACGATAATTTCTTTTTTTTGGAATGTTTCTCTTCAATGTGAGATACTTCACACATTTTTTCTTCAAGAATGTCAATATACAAGTGGGGCTTTTTACGGGACATTCTCATGACACAACAAGAGACAACTGGACAGAATGAGTGGACCGATTGCCGTGGAGGAGAAATCTCTGGGTTGGTTCGACGACTGAAAACGCAGCGAACACTATCCCGTCGCAAGCAGGTCGTGCAATCATTTTCCATCGCAGCAGGCTTACTGGTGGTTGTCGGTCTTGGCTGGTTGATGCTCCCGGGAGAGCCTGCACCTGTCGAAGCAGACTATGGCGGGATTGTCTGCAGCGAAGTCGTCAAGCACAGCAAGCAATATGTGCTGCATCAGTTGGATCCTGAACTGGCCAAGAAGATAAATGCACACCTTGGTCAATGTGAAAATTGCCGACGAAAAATGACAATGCTGCGTGAACGCCTCGGATTGGGGCCGGCAAAACGCAGCACCGATTCTGGCCGACATGCACCTGTTTCAGCAACGGCAACCGTCGCGGCAACGATTATTCCGTAGGATATGCGTTATCTACGCCTACGTCGCTTCACACTGTATGGCAATTAGGCAATTAGATCGCTACTTTTGCGATAACAATGGATCGAATATCGGAAAACCAAAATCGGGTTGAGGTTCCGCCTGCCCTTTCCCGATCAATTATTTCAGTTGGACTCCGCTTAAAGAAGTCGTCGTGTAAACGGCTGAATGGATGCTGTCTTCGCCGTCAAAATCATCCTCGAAAACGTACTCTGAATGCAGCGTCGGCATGTTGAAGCTGCTTTGTTTGCCCGAGACGATCTTGTGTACCTTGTCGATAATTTTGAAAAAAGTGTCGACAATCGATGGATCCCATTGCCGGGCGCGACCGTCTCGCAATATCTGTTCCGCCTTTTCCAGTGGTAGCCCCTTTCGGTAGGAACGATCGCTGGTCATGGCGTCATACGCATCGGCGACAGCCAATATTCTCGCAGCCAATGGAATGTCCTCTTTATCCAATTGGTGCGGATAACCCGTTCCGTCCCACGATTCGTGGTGGAACAGCACACCCGGCAGGACATGCTGAAGTTGATTGAGATGCTTGAGAATTTCGTAACCGAGTACGGGATGCAATTTGATTTCATCAAATTCCTGCTTGGTCAACTTCCCGGGCTTGGTCAGGACTTCGTCCCGGACACCGATTTTGCCGATATCGTGCAACAGACCGGCCAGATAGATTTTCTGGCAATCCTCCTCCGGCAAACCGTACTGGATAGCGATCGCCTTGGCTATTTGTGCCACCCGATCGCTATGACCGCAAGTATATTGATCTTTCGTGTCAATCGCGTTCACCAGCGTCCGAACCGTGCCCACAAGAATTTCCTGCTGTTCCCGAAACAGCTGCACATTGTGTGCTTGTGTTGCCAGAACAGAAGCGGCAGATTCCATCAGCAAAGCCGCCTTGGTGTTGAACTGGGCACATTCGCGCACTGCGAATTCCCCCGCATACCCGTTATTCCCGGGCAGGCTTTGCCTGTTTACCGCAATCAGCCAGCCAAAGCAGTAATTTCTGCAAATCGCGGGAATGACAACAACCGAAGAAATCTCCTTGGAGAACTTGCAGTCATCCTGGCTGACATGGTTATTGATGAAACTTTGACAGCACAAATTTGGACCAGCCATTTTCAGCAGATCGGAAACAACCTCTTCATCAACCTGACGCGCACCCAGCGTATAAATGCCATCGTAAGCCGAAAGCGATCTGGAACCCTCCCGATTTTTCAACACGACAATCAGCGATTCGGCGTGAATCAGATCTTTCAAACTTGTCAACGCCTGTCGAGCGCTGGAGGTAAGATTGTTTCCTGTTTCCTCGAACGCGAGATTATCAACCAGTGTGCGGAACCATGTCAGTTCTTCGAAATCGATCGATGTTTGTGAAGAATAAATCTGAAGCTGCCGGGTCTGCTCGGCATTAATACGATTTTGGTTCAGATTGTCGAGAAAAAGCTGGATGACACGGTGAAATCCCTGTCCAACCTGACGCGATACCAAACCGGTTGCAATCCTCTTGCGGTGTGTTAACGCCTCCATCGGAATGATAATCAACGATTCATCAGGGGAGATCGGTTGAATTCTGTATGTTGTATTTTCCGGTAATTCACTGATTATTTCATGAGCAATCCGGGTTGTTTCAGGGTTCGGGTGAGGCTCGCACGGTGTCAGTAACGACCATTGTTCATCCCAGTCCCAAATCTGAAATTGGGTTTGATACGTTTGGCTCAACCAATCCATGCAAACAGAAACATCTCGCCAGGGTATCACCAGAGACTGGTTCGAAACGCTTTCGTTTGTTACGAGATTTGACATTGAATTCATTCCATCCTGACCCGTTTGTTTCCTTCAGTCTGATGACAATCTTCTTCCGTCGATCATCGCCACAATCCGAAAATCCCTTATTTCCGGCATCTCATCTTGGCCCCGCAGGAAGCCACTTCAAGATTATCTCACCAGAATGCAACTGACTGACACACGGCAGCGAGATGGCGTACTCGTGACAACTTTTTTGGGAACGCTCCTCGGATTATTCCGATTAAACCTGTTTTAGGACGCCATTTCAGCCATGCCCATTTGATCAGAAGGTTCTTGCGCACATGCAAGAATGTAAACTCGGACGCAGATATCTTCCTCGGGATAAGGCACGCAGGAAGTTGTAAGTACGCAGAGATCAAAAGATAGCTGGCATCTTCTCGATACAAGGAAAATCCAGCATGGTAGCCCACTCTCTTTTAGCGGGTGGGTTGAATCGCAACAGGACGAATGCGCCGTGTGCGTTGTTTCTCAGGTGAAATTTCCAGTCCGGCGCAACGACTCCACTTATGATGTTCGCGGTTTACGGGAAGACCTCACTTCCTACGATAACGCCACGGTTGGCACGGGAACAATTGTCAACGACGTGCAGTTTGCGTATAATGATTTTGGTCAGGCGACCGATACTTGGCAATCGCATTCAGGAACAGTGAATACTGTGTCTACGCCGAAGGTTCAATACGGTTTTGCAGATGGTTCGGCGAATACGATTCGTCCAACATCGATCACGTACCCAAACGGACGGCAAATCGATTACGATTACGGCACTGCCAGCGGGATCAATGACTCACTCAGCCGGGTCGCATCCATTATCGATTCCACGCCGAATCAGCACCTGGCCGATTTCAGCTATCTCGGTTCTTCTTCCGTTGTGAAACAGGAAAGCCCGCAGGCCAATCTGCAATACACGCTCGTTAGCCTGACCAGTTCCAATGATCCCGATACCGGCGACATCTATTCCGGGTTTGATCGGTTTGGAAGAGTGAAGGATAATCGCTGGTACGACTACGGCAGTTCAACGGATGTAGACCGCATCGAATACGGCTACAACCGGGCAGGCAACCGCACGTATCGAGAAAATACGGTAGCTAATACACAAGGAAAACATTTTGATGAACTTTATGGTAATGATTTGATTCAACGCTTGAAGGATCTTGAACGCGGAACGCTGAATGCCAACAAAGATGGAGTCACCGATAAATCGTTTGCTGAGTGTTGGTCTTTGGATGAAACTGGAAACTGGAAAAAGTTCCTCGAAGATAACAACGGTGATGGAGCATGGGACTTAAACCAGTCTCGCACATCAAATGATGTCAACGAAATCACGGACATCACAGAAACCGCTGGCCCAAGTTGGATCACCCCGGTCTACAACAAACCAGGCAACATGACCACGATGCCACAACCGGGGGCTCCAGCCAGTTCGTATACTGCTACCTACGACGCCTGGAATCGTCTCGTAAAAATCGAAGACGGAGCCACCACCGTTGCCGAATACGAATACGATGGTTCCAAGAGGCGTATCGTCCAGAAATCATACTCCGCTGGCATATTGAACGAAACAAGGCACCTCTACTACTCCAAAGACTGGCAGGTTTTGGAGGAACGAGTTGATTCTTCCACGGCAGCACAATCCCAACAGGTTTGGGGCCTACGCTACATCGACGATTGCGTCCTACGAGACCGCGACACAACCGGAAACGGCACTCTCGACGAAAGATTGTACGCCCTCCAAGACGCCAACTGGAATGCGGATGCTTTGGTCAACACCAGTGGGACAGTCCAAGAAAGGTTTGCCTATTCAGCCTACGGACAACCACTGTTCCTAAACGCCACCTTCACCCCACAAACAAGTTCAGCATCATCATGGCTAACCCTCTACGCCGGCTACCACTGGGATGACATGACTGAACTGTTCCATGTAAGAAACCGCGCTTACAATTCAGTATTAGGGGTGTGGACTCAACGAGATCCACTGGGATTGAGTGCTGGGGTCAACCTGTCTCAGTATGTGGATTCGAAGCCAATTGCACAATACGATCCATCTGGTCAGTCTGCTTTAACTCCAATTGCCGCAGCTGTGGGCTGCATTGCAGGATTAGCGATACCACTTTGGGGAAGTACTGGGAAATCAGTGGCAAATAAAATCTGTCGTGGTGCTGCAGGATGCTTAACCGGCTTGATTACGGCATTAGGAGTGTCATCAAATCCGGCATTTGCTGGGTGCATAGGTGGACTTGGCTACGGGCTATTAAGTAACGGAATTGGATCAGCTTGTGATGCATTTACCGATGAAGGAAAGTGTGATGATCCAACAATAATATGTAACACATTAAGAATAGCATTATTTGGTGTGCTTGGCTGTCTCGCAAAACTCTTTCCTGCGGCATCAGCGATTGCAAGAGGGCTCATCGCAATTGATGCGTTTCTGTGGACTCAAGTATCTCGAATGGCATGTAACATGAAATAGAAAGATACATAACAATGGCTGCTACCCAGAAAAAAAAAGAACATATGCTAGGGCTAATTACTCTAGCTTTTGCATGCCCTCTTTTAAGTTTTTTTTTGTGGATTGAAGACACCGGAGTATTTAAGGAGTCTGTATGGAAAAATTGGATTATTATCGTCGCACCTGGTCTTATACTATATGTAGCGTACTACTTATCAGTGGGTGCCTGGAGCATTTGGGTGTCCCTGGGGGGGGGATATCAAGAAAATGGTAAAAAAAACGACCAAGTTGATTCTGCAACAAACATAAAGGATCAGGATCATTGAGAATAAATGAACTTCCCCACGAATAGTGGGCGCGTCGTTAGGGTTAGGCGGCTTCTTCAAACTCTGCGGGGCTCAGGTAGCCCAGAGATGAGTGAAGCCGTTCACGGTTGTAAAACATTTCTATGTACTCGAAAAGGCTACGCTTCGCCGCCTCTCGCGTTTCATAACTTTCCTGGTCAGGGCAATCGCATGAATTTATGCCGGGTTTCCCGTTAAATATTGCAATAAATTTTTGAAACTCCAACTCGCCTTACGTCGTTTCAGCCTCATGCTCAGCTTTTCGCTTCTGTCCCGTTTGACAATCATCAGGGCCAACCGC
>JALTOP010000043.1 GCA_027000105.1 Planctomycetaceae bacterium
AAGTAAATCCACTCGAAAAAACAATGCGCCTGACGCGGACTTTCAGCAAAGCGGTGTTTTTCCAGCTTCCCGTGCTGAATGAGAATCATCTCTCCCGGCTGGAGCGTTTTGATATTATCGACATCGAACCCGAGATTCCAAAGAGCGACCGATTCGCTTGCTGCAGCGAACAGTGGTCCTTCAACGGCGTAGCACAAAGGGCGGATGCCGAGCGGATCCCGCGCAATGAACATATCACCCCGGGCATTCAGGAAAACAATGTTGTACGCACCATCCAGCTGGCGGGCAAGTCGCGACATCGTGCCGACCAGATCACCCCGCCCATGAATGGAAAAATCCTGCGAGAACAGATGCATGATGATTTCCGTATCGGTTTCCCGGGCCAGGTGAAAATCATCCTGCCTTTCGATCTGTTCTTTCAGTTGCTGATAGTTGGCCAATTGACCATTGAAAGCGAAACTGAACCATTTCGATTTCTGTACATGCGACCGTTCAAAGGGTTGCGCATAACTGCGATCATCGGTGCCACAAGTCGCGTAACGGACATGGCCGATCGCAGCCTGCCCGTTGTATTTTTTGATAATCCGTTCCGCCTTCTCCCTGCGCCCCAGACGGAAAACTTCGCTGACGCTGCCGATATCCTTGTACGTTTTGATCAACTGTTTCCGTTTCGGGTTGAAACTGGTCATCCCGGCTGCAAGTTGACCGCGATTCTGGATATCAAGCAGTAGTCTGGGAATCAGACCGGCGACACAATTGGGGTCGTTCTGTGGGGCCAGCGGGGAAACACCATCGTGCATAAGATGGTAAATCGCGGCAACGCCGCATTCGTGATGCAATTCCGCCATCGGGTGGGGTTCCGAAATATTTTTTATGAATTTGGGCAGAAAAAAAGGTGCAACTCGGCACTGGCTGCATCATAACCAGCAAAACGCAGGAAGCCAAACGGGCTTGAACAAAAAAACCTCCGACAGAATGGAAAAATTCGGTCGAAGGTTATTCCTGTCTGGAGGATGTTACACGTCCTACGGACGTCCACTGGTCAAATCGGCGCCAAGAACCTTCTCGATCTGCTGTTGAATTTCCTGCAAGTGAGCGTTGGTATAAGCATCCATCGTCACCTTTTTGGAAGCAATCGCAGCTGCCAATCGGGTGTTCAGGTTCTTCAGATGCAATCGAGCCAGGCTGCGGGCATCAGCCGGTGCCGTTCCTGAACCGTCGCCGAGCAGTTGCATCAGACTCCCCGAGCCCGATTGAGGCCCCAAAACGATCGCCGTCAATTTTTGCATGTGTGCCCGCTGCAGATTTCTGCGAATCGTCGAGATGGAAATCTTCGCCTGTTTGGTCGCATCCAGAGGAACTTCCGACCAGATTGAATTGGTCAACGAATCGAAAAGTTGCGGCAGAGTCAGGACTTTCTGTCCCTTGGTCGCCTGCAATTCGATATCGAGAATTCTCTGCAGGTTCTCCGCATCGAGCAACGAAGAAAGGGCCATTTTCTGAATGCTGAGCACCTGCTGATAGACCGGATAATGATAATTCGATGTTCGATTTCCGTCACGGAAATGTTCGGGTGCCAGGTTTCTGAGCAATTCCGGCGGGAACCGGAAGGCCTTGTCGGAGAAGATTTCATCGTGGAGCAGTTTCAGTGCCTGTTGCTGTTTTTCCAGTGGAATTGGCTGCATCGGCGGACGGGCATTCGGATCACCTTTATGATCCCGTGCCGTGTACTCTCCGCCGATGTATTGAGTCGTCAGGTTTGTTGCCTGAGAGACCTCGCCCATCAACATGTTGAAGGCGGATCGAACCCGCTGGTAACCTTCACCATCTTCCACAACACGATCGGTCAAACCGTTGATCGATTGCTTCATCA
>JALTOP010000044.1 GCA_027000105.1 Planctomycetaceae bacterium
ATCGCCTGCACCACGGCGTTACGCACCCTCCGGGATCCTGCGAAGAACATCGCCTTCCTGTTCTGTGTAGGTTCCAAGGACAAGCAGGACAAGGGAACGACAAAGAAACTTTACTCTTTGGTGAAAGGTCACTCCAAAACAGCCAAGCAGCGTATTTTCTTTCAGGAATACCCATATAACCTGCGGGGCATGAGATTGATTCGGAATGAACTGCCGATCAAGAAACATATGCTCAATTTCCTGAAAAAGTTTCTCCTGGATCTTGAAGACAAATGGGTGGACCGCAAAAGCCGTCTGGAATAGCGACGCGACCGCTGCTCCCTTCACTTCGGGAATCGTCTGCTTCGTTGGCAACCAGGTTCATCGACTATCAGCGGTTTGATTTTCCGTCGTCGTGAATTTCCGTAAACGTGCATTCCGGTCGTCCATTTATCCGCAGGCGATGTGGAACCGGGCGCAAACAAAAACGGCCGAGGCTCCTGGAGCCCCGACCGTTCTGCCACGCTGATTCCGTTACAGCCCACCGGCAAGCTCAGTTCAGTCGTCCTTGCTTTTCTTGCCGTTTCGGTGAACCTGAATCTTCTGTGTTTTGACCGCCACCTTCTTGGGCAGATGGATACTCAGTACGCCATCTGCATAGTCGGCCTTAACGTCGCTGGCGTCCACTTCGCAAGGCAACATGATACTCCTGCTGAAACTGCCGCTTCGCCGTTCGACCCGGTGATACTCTTTTTCCTTGGTCTCTCGGGTTTCTTCCCGATGTCCCTTGACCCTCAAGACGTCTCCAACAACTTCGACATCAATATCCTCCGGCTTCATCCCGGGTAAATCAGCATGAACCTCAACTGCATCTTCAGTTTCTGCAACATCCAATGAAGGGACAAAGGAACTCATTTCTCCGCCCGGTTGCCAATCGGAATCGAACCTTCCGAGCAGATTTCCAAACTCTGAATCAAACAGTCGAAAAGGCCCGAGTCCAAAGACAGATACCGGACCTCCTTGCTCTCTCTTTGCAGGTGTAGTCAACATGGCATTTCTCCTTTTCTTGACACCCAATCGAACCCTGGGAGCGTCTCTCGCTCCCTCCACTACCAGTACGAATCGGGCGGGAAAAATGAGGGAAAATTTTTCAATTTTTTCAATATTTTTTGACCGAAAAACCGTTGCACATCAACGCCTCAAATTGGCCACCTCAGTCAATGCATTGAGCCTGATACATTGACCTGGCCGATACATCGATGTATAAGAATATGAGAGAAGTGTAACTCTCCTTCTGCCCCCCGAGGTCGAAATCATGCGCGTTTTGCTGCATCTGCTTTTTTCAGTTTTGCTTCTGTCTATTTTCTCGCCCCGCGCAATAGCCGAGCCAATCAGTTCGCCCAATCAAGCAACAGAAACGGTCGATTTCGAGAAGCAAGTGATGCCCATTTTCCGGGCAAAATGTCTGGATTGCCATGATGAAAATACTCAGGAAAGCTCGTTCCGTCTGGATCGGAAATCGTCTCTGTTAAGAGGCGGGGACTCCGGTGAACCAGCGATCATTCCAGGAAAAGGAGATAAAAGTCACCTGATCAAACTGGTACGGGGCGACGAAGCAGACCATGTGATGCCCCCAGATGAGGACGATCGACTTTCGCCAGCACAAATTCACATATTGAAAATGTGGATCGATCAGGGAGCCCGCTGGCCCGGCCCGAATGGAATCGTCAAACAGGAAAAGAAGAGGAGCGATCATTGGGCGTTCCAGCCACTGAAAAAAGTTGAGCCTCCCGTCATTCCAGGAGCCGAGAGCAACTGGGGCATCAACGGGATTGACGCTTTTGTTCTTCATAAACTGCTACAGAAAAAGATCCCTCATAACGCTCAGGCCA
>JALTOP010000045.1 GCA_027000105.1 Planctomycetaceae bacterium
TCTGTTTGAATCTGCTGGAAAATACCGAAATCGGATCAATTATCACTGATGCACTTTCGCAGATGAGAATCGAGAATGCAAGTGATGTTCTGGTAAGTCAGTCACAGATCCGTTATCAAATCCGATTTCAAGCAAGGAATAGGGAACAAGGAATACCGTCCGAGAAAAATTTCTCACGGATGCGTTGCGATAAAGCCCGAGATCAATTCCACAAGTTCTTCAGGAACATCTTCGAAAATATAGTGGCTGGCGTTGTCGTAGATTTTCGTCTGGGCATTGGGGAAGTAGTCGAGAAAAGTGTCCAGAAACTTCGTGGTGAAACACCAATCCTGTTTGCCCCAGGGGAAAAGGATCGGCAGATCGGCGAGATTAGCCAGACTGTTTTCGACATCCAGCAGAGTCGCATAACTTTCGTGAGTCACACTGAGCGGGATATCCTTCACAAAACGATCGATCGCGATGCGGTTGTTCCAGTTGTTGTAGGGTGCGAGGTAACCTTGGGCGATTCGTTTGGGCATCGGTTTGGAATGACCGACCGCCATGCTGATGGCCGCCCGCGCAAATAAATTGAAGCCGCGAACACCGAGCGAACCGAGCAGCGGTATTCGGCAAAGAGCGATGCGGAACGGAATCATCGTCGAGCGGAATGCAGCGGTGTTCATCAACACGATCCGCTTGAAACGCTCGGGCATGCGTCCTGCTACCCCGCTGCCGATCGCTCCACCCCAATCGTGGGCAACAAGGGTGATATTCTGCAAGTCCAACTCTTCAATCAGTTGTTGCAGGTTCGCAATATGTCGAGAAAGCTGATAACGGTACTGCTGCGGTTTATCGGAAAGTCCACAACCAACGTGATCGACAGCGATGCAGCGGTATTGTTCGCGCAGCGGCTTGATCAAGTTCCGCCACGCGAAACTCCAGGTCGGATTGCCATGCACAAACAATAACACTTCTTTATTATCACTTTGCCCTTCCCCGTTATACTCATCGATGTAGTGATAGCAGGCATCTTCGAGTTGCAGATAATGTGAGCGGAACGGGTATTCCTGTTCGAGGCGATTCTGTTTCAGGAATTGCTCGGCGTTGACCTGCGGAATCATGTCAGGATGTTTCGTCATTTGGCGTTCTTTCCATCGCGAGCGTTGTTCATCGCTTTTCGCAGCAGTTCCAGGTCATCCATCGAAAAATTTGCGTTGAGCGAAATTCGTAAGCGAGAGGTGCCGCGTGGGACAGTGGGCGGGCGAATCGCTGCAACAAGAAATCCGGCTTGTTCCAGGTGAGAAGCCATTTTGATAACCAATACCGGGTCTTCGATCAAAACAGGGACGATCGGGTTGTCCGGCTCGCCCAATACTTCAAATTTATCTTCCATAAGGTGAGAACGAAACAGCGAGGCTCTGCTTCTTAACTTCTCCGGCAGATTTTTTGTGTCCTCCATCAATAACTGGATTGCCCTCGCGGCTGCTGCACAGGCAGGAACAGAAAGGGCCGTTGAAAACATCGCTGTTTTCGCACGATTCCAAAGCAGTTCAATCAGTCCTGAAGAACCTGCCACAAACCCACCCTGAGAGCCGAACGCTTTACTGAGTGTCCCGATTCGTATCGGCACTCTGCGTTCTACAATATCCATCGGAATGGTGAAATCATCGTAAAACCGGGAGATTATCCCTGCGCCTCGGGAACCGTAAATTCCACTGGCGTGGGCTTCGTCGCAGATAACATACGCATCGTACTTTTCTGCCAGTTCGATCAGCTTATCCATCGGGGCGATTGTCGCCTCCATGCCGAAGACGGTTTCGGTTACGATCCATCGTTTGGAGAAAGAGGCATTTTTCATCAATTCCCGTTCGAGAATTTCCAGGCGTTCA
>JALTOP010000046.1 GCA_027000105.1 Planctomycetaceae bacterium
TCGGTTGGAGAAAAAACACCTCGCGTCAATCCCGGACGCGATTTTCCCGACTCAGCGGGCAGAAAAATCTGAAGGAGGCGCCTGGTGATCTCCAAACTTGCCTGCTTCAGATTCATCCGACAATCGGAACCGGTTGGACACTCGATTTGCAGACTGTTTCCGAAAAAATCGTGGTACTGCTGGAGTGATTCTATCAACAGGAAATTGATAGGGAACCAGATCGGGCCGCGCCAGTTGGAATTGCCGCCAAACATCCAGCTATCCGATTCTCCTGGCACGTAGGAAACCGAGTGATGCTCTCCCCGGATTGTCAATTCGAACGGATGCTCCTGGTGTCTTTTTGATAGTGATCGAATTCCAAATGAGGAAAGAAATTCGTTTTCATCCAGCAGCACCGAAACGACCCTTTCCAATATTTCTCTGGTCGGAACCGAAAGCAGCATTCTCAATTTTCCGTCTTCACACTCGGCGAAACTGACATGCTTGACCAGGTTATGCCGATATTTGATGAACCAATCCAGCTTTCTACGGAAATCGGGAAACTGGTTGATCAATTCGCCATCAAATACTTCCACAGTTATCAGCGGAAGAAGGCCGACCAACGAACGTACCTTCAAAGGAACGTACTGGCCATCGAGATGAAGGTGGTCATAATAGAACTGGTCCGTTTCGTCCCATAGCCCCGTGCCATCCATTGAATTCATCGCATCGGTAATGCGCACGAAGTGATCAAGAAATTTGGAAGCCATTTCCGCGTACGCCGCATCATGACGGGCAAGTTCCAGAGAAATGGAAAGCATGGTGCCACAATAAAAAGCCATCCACGCGGTTCCGTCCGCCTGTTCGAGCTTTGTTCCCTCAGGCAATCCTTTGGTGCGATCGAACACACCGATGTTGTCCAGTCCCAAAAAGCCTCCTGCAAAAATGTTATCGCCATTATTGTCAATCTGATTGACCCACCAGGTAAAATTCAACAGCAACCGCTGGAAGGCACGTGCCAGGAATTTGTGGTCTCCCTTTCCGTTCCGGGCGGTCATCCGATAGACTTTCAAACAGGCCCAGGCATGAACCGGCGGGTTGACATCATAAAAGGCATATTCATAGGCGGGAAGCTGGCCGTTCGGGTGCATGTACCATTCGCGAAGCAGGAGCAGCAACTGTTTTTTCGCGAATTGTGGATCGATCCGGGCCATCGGAATCATGTGGAAGGCCAGGTCCCAGGCCGCAAACCAGGGGTACTCCCATTTATCGGGCATCGAAATCACGTCCCGGGCGTACAGATGTTCCCAGTTGGCATTACGGCCCCGTTTTCTTGTTTCCGAACATGGGGCGATCGTTACGTCTCCTTCGAGCCATTCTTTCACAATGTAATGGTAGAACTGTTTTGTCCACAACAGGCCGGCATACGCCTGCCGAGAGATCATGCGCTGCTCGGCATCTGCCTGCTGGGGAATGACCGTTTTGTAAAATTCGTCCGCTTCTGTTATTCGGCAGGCAAACAGCTGATCGAAGTCGTCTCCAAATGGATTTTCGACCTGTTGATCCTGCTGTGTCAGGCGAGCGGTTATCACTCGTGATTGTCCTGCGGGAATTGACAGGTGGTAAACCGCGGCTGCTTTTGTTCCCCAATTTTTCGGGTTGACTGCCTCTTTCTCCTGTCCGATAAGCCAACGGTGAAACGCATCTTTCACATAAGGCGAACTGTTCGGCCTGTTGTACAAGGTCTCGAAGTTGGTTTCATTTTCGGTGAACAGAATCGGGAAGTCCCGTCCGTCGGGGTGCATTCCGAAATCACAACGGAACGGCTCCAATGTTTCGTGCGTCGTTTTCAGGTATCTGTTTCCGTCCA
>JALTOP010000047.1 GCA_027000105.1 Planctomycetaceae bacterium
CATCAGCGTTTTTTGAGACCCGTCGTGCATGTAGGGAGCTGTCAGGGCAACATTGCGAATCGTCGGTGTTTTGAACGCTCCCTTGTCCTTTTCGACCTTCGTCACTTCGTAACGGCCCAGGTCCGGTTTCTCGGCATCCATTCCCACGCCCAGGTTGTGATACAGTTCATCGGTCAGGTTCGCCCCCACATGACAGGCAGCACAGTTCACCCGTTTACTGAAAAACAGATCACGTCCCCGAATGGCCGATTCAGACATCGGCTTCTTTTTCGCCAGCGCGGTCAGTTGATCGAACTCGGCTTTCAATTCCGGATCGTCTTCAAAATCTTCTTTCTCGAATTGGGCAAACGGCTTCAATCGTTCGTAATAATCGAAAGCAGAGGGGCCGGTAATGATAACGCGTTCAAACGCCGCGATTGCTTTTCCGACATTTTCGATCGTGACACCGGATTCGCCGAATATCCTGTCGAACTGCATTTTGTAGCCGGGGATTTTTTTCAGTGTTTCCACAGCCTTGGCATGAGTGTTTCCCATTTCAATCGGATTTGCGATCGGCCCGATCGCCTGCTCCTCCACCGATTTGGCCCGCCCATCCCAGAATTGCAGCGTGCTGAAGAGTCGATTGTAACTGACAGGCGAGTTGCGCCCCCCTTCCTGTCCGTCGATTCCCACGCCGAATTGGGTATGAGCCGCGTACCCTTCATCCGGTCGGTGACAACTGGCACAACTGACGGTATCATCTGCCGAAAGGCGTGTTTCAAAAAAGAGTTGCCTTCCAAGTTCAATTTTCGCTCGGGTCAACGGATTCGCTTCCAACACCCCGGCAGGAATCTTTCCCTCGCTCAACCCCAACGGAAGTTCAATTTCCAGTACCTCATGATTCTGTTTTTGATCGAGCCATTTCTGAATCTGCTCAACAGTCAATTTCCCCTCACCCGGAATCCCCTGCGTCAACTCCGGCCCTCCCAACAAAACCTTGTTTGAGACCTTTTTCCCGGCATCAGCTTTCCCGGCGTCGGCAGGTTGACCCGCTTCCGCTTTCTGTTCTGTCCCAGCCTTCTGCTCTGCTGCGGTTTTCTTGCTCGTCTCAGCTGTTGTTGCAGCGGGGGCCTCCTTTTTTTCTCCCGCATCTCCCGGTTGAGGCATTTCCGCTGCTTCTCCCAGGCTCGGTTCCTCTGGTGTGTTGAGATCGCCGCCACCTGCAGTCTGCGTACCGGACGACTGACCCGCGGCAGGGCTTGCCGAATCCGATTTTTCTGAACACCCTTCCAGGACCAAAAACAATCCGCAAGACAGAATCACAGTAAACATCGTTTTTATCATTGTTACACTTTCCTGATGGTTGTCTCGATGATGAATGCAGAAACGAATACAGCGAACAACTTCCGACGCCCTTTTCCTCTTGGCTCCAGATCACGGAACTCTTGACCACGGATCAACCGCAAGGGAGGATGGAATCAGGCAGGTTGCCAGTTGTGTGGACGCACCCGACAGCGGCACAACGGCCGTCGAATTTTCGAATCGATGTCGAACATAACCCGCTGTTTTCATTAACGGGTTGCCGATGACGTCACACATCAATCGCTGCTTGCAGCACGACGCAGAGGGCTCCTTCATCTTCCAGTGATTGTAGACGAGTTGGCGGATTTCACAACAAAATCGCTCTACCGGAATGGGAAATCCCCGAAATTTCTGCTCACTGAAACAAATTGTACTCCCCCTGCAATATGACCCGAATAGTGGCCATGCCAGAACCGACTCGAGTCTGCTCTGCACACCATTTGTATTACTAACGGTAAAAGTTTGCGAACGGCTCGCAAATTATAGAAAAATATCATTTTGGTTACGG
>JALTOP010000048.1 GCA_027000105.1 Planctomycetaceae bacterium
AGAAATGAAACACGATCGAACCGATTCTGTGCCTCGGCTGCTTTTTCCGCATACTCTTTTACATGTGAATAGTCGAGCTCGGATTCCATGCCCCAGTCTACTGTCGCCGAACTGGATGAATGGACGGAGGAGCCCTCTTTTGCCGTCAACTGCCGCCCAGCTGAAAGGGGTGAAGAATCGGACAGCGTTTCCTGTCGAAGTTGCTCGCTCAGGGATTCCCGCTGGTTTTTGACCGGAATGTCGATTTCATCAAAAACTGAATCCGTGGGCGGCTCCGTTTTGCTATCTTCAGACAACCTGTTTTGTTGTTGATGATCGGGTTGTGAATCAGCATCGAACAGACCGATCTGCTCATTCATTTCGGCCGCGGTCAATATCTGTTTTGTCGTGGGCTCGGAACGAATATCATCGAAAATCAAATCCTCTGCAACCTCGTCAACAGCCGGAGATGAACCGGCATCGGGAAGTTCGACCGGAGCAGAAGGTGTTTCAACGACCGGCGATTGATCAGGTTCGTCCGCTGTGACTGTCTCTGCTGCGTGAGCCTCTGCTGCGTGAGTCTCTTCGTAGCCGAGATGCAGATTCTCTGTTTCTACCGCCTCCGCTGCCTGGTTATCTTGTCCGTCGAAAGATTCGGCAGCGGGAGCATCGTGAGAAGGTTCAACAGGAGCAAGAACTGATGGTTCTTCCAACGGTTTTTCGGGTGATGAATCCGCGATGGCCGTTTCGATTGCGTGCTCGACCCTCGCTGTCAATTCATCTTGAGAATTGGAAAACAGAACAACTTCTTCCGGAAGGGGCAGCCGAGGATTGTGCATCAGAGCGGCGAGATCAGAGAGTTCCGCGTACAACGTTCGCTTCAATTCCAGATCGCACTGAGTGGCATCGAGTTGATCACGCAATGACTCAAGGTGGGCATGAGCCCGTTTCAGACAGGCTGTCGCCTCTATGATCGGTTGCAGTTGCGAAAACGGAAGCTGCAGAATGTCTTCCGTAACATTCAAGTGGCAACGACGCGCATATTCCTCCAGTCTCAGGCGAAAATATTTTTCCTGTTCGAGATGCTGATTGATCTTGCCAACCATGTCTGCTGGTGGGAATTCCCCCTGAGCGCGCATAACCTTCGCGACATCCGCCAGCTGGTTGGCTAGCGAGTGCGCCGAAAGTTGTACGCGGTCAAATTCTGACAAAAGTTCAGAGGTCATTCTGCATTTCTCCAGGCTGTTTCCTGCCTTCCCTCACTGATGGCCCGATCGCTGCAATACCGGAAACCGGAAATCTTCACACTGTTGCCATGTTTCATCTACCACGTTGCATCGCTGTACCGCCCCGATGAAAGTGAAATGGAACGTACAGATCTGCTCAGGCATCCTTCCGCCTTGATTGATTCATGTTTTTTGATCGTTTCATATTAATCATCAGGGTCCAACACGGCATGAATACTGTCTCCCTCGACGATATCGTGTTCCAGTTCATCGGGCGCGATATCGACAACCGTTTTTTCCTTCGCTGCTGTTTTCCCACGGGACGAACTGCCAGCATCCTCCGTTTTTTCATCCAGGGCTTCAATGAGTCGATCGAACACGGCCAGTTGCACTTGCTCTGAATCGAACGCATTAACGATTGCGGCCATCCCCGGCAAGTAGGAAAGTAACGTCTTGTATCGTGAACTATTCATAAGGCTCTCCCTTAAATTCCCATGCAATAGCATTCGGCTGATTGACTATTACATTGATCAATACTGATCGATTTCTTCACTACGGATTCAGCGGGCCCGGCCTCTGATCACAGCCATGGCGACGTTTCGTCCGAATGTCTCGGTAATAATTTTCTGAGCCTCCAGCCAACGGTCATCCGACAACTCCTCCGGGCGATTGACCATCTCGTACAATGCCCTGAAGGCGGACTGCCTGTCCATAATGCTCTCCATCGCTTCGCGTCTCTGTTCAACAGAACCATTTGTCAACGGGTGAAGCACCGCTGCGATGCGGCTTTGAAGTTGCTCAAAGGCTTCGTGGTCATTTTGGTCAAACGATTTGATCAGTTGCAATCGCTTGAGTTGATCAATCGCCTCCTGACGCATGTTGATTTTTTTACAGGATTCGATGATCTCGCCAACACGATTCACATGCCGTTCGGAATCTGCAAGCAACGGATGATCCTCAAGCTGTCGTGATAACGTCCGCACAATATGTTGAACAGCATTGATCTCGTCAGACAGATGCTGTAATTCGACCGGATCCCCCTGGTGAAGGGATTCCGCAACGCGTGACATCAGACCGGCCAGGTCGTGTATTCGCTGCTGAAGATTCTCGGCAGTTTGAGGAGTTAACTCTTGTGACATGGACATGTCTCCATCTTCCCATTCCCGTTGATTCATCCCTCAGATATTCCTCCGCCTGCCACCAGCACGGGCAGTCAGCACGGTTGGCCTATCCTGTCCTGAACCTCAGAGCCGAAATCGAACCGTACTGAAGACTCAAAACTCAGACACGATGCTTCACTTTTGTCCTGAACAATACGAATACAATTTCTGATTCTTTTGATACAACTTTGCACAGAAAGCAACTTCAATGTATGCAGAAATACAGGGAAACTCAATCACTTCCTGCAGGAGTCCGAAGATATCTGCAACTCTCATGCAATTGGTAAAAAATTATGAGCGATTCGGCGGAGCAGATTTCAACCCGAGGCAGCTATGACGACTGTGCTGAATCTGACGGAAATACCAGCCCGTTAATTCCAATACATTGATCATGACGGGAATGGACAGGAATGACCACTACAACCGGACAGAAATCATCAACTCCCGGAAATGTGGCGGTCTACCGGGCTGATGTTGCCAAATATCAACCGAACTCCTTGCCTGTTGACAATAAGCAACCTGGACGCAACCTGGACGCAACGCAACTCCGAACACCAACCCTGGAAGCAAGAACGAAGCAATCGAGCTTCCCTCACTTCTTTTTCTTCGGCTTGGAGGGCAAGGGGCCGGCCAGTGGAGCTGTTTCGAAGTATTGGCCGTTATTGATCACTCTGGGGTCGCCCGTGCTACGCAATTCGTGCATCAATTTTTTGCGCAGACGATCGGCGACTTTTTGATACTTCGCCCTGGCAGCGACATTGTTCATTTGATCGGGATCGTTTCTCAAATCGAACAATTCTTCACGCGGTCGCCTTCCATATGCATGATCAAAATACGGTTTCCAGATTGGATCGTGACGATGCGAAACCAACCAGGCTTTTGTCGGGCCGGCATCTTCATCCGGCAGCGTTACGAAAGTGTTATTCGTTAATTCATCAATTGAAGGAGTGCTGTTTTCATCAAGGTTATAATGATCGCCCAGCGGGAGCCGTTCTGGATGGAAATTGATCACGAATAAATAGTCAGCCGTACGAATCGCTCGTTGCGGGTAAGGCAAAAACCCTTTACGAGCCGAAGCGACGTGTCTTTCTCGTCCGATGTAAACCTGTGTCCGTTGTTGATCAACAAGCCCCTGAGCCTTCGATTTCAAAACGGGCCAAAGGGTTTTTGCGGTCATCACTTCCGGCGGTTTGACCTGACCGGCTTCAAGGAATGTCGGTGCCAGATCGGGTAGACTGACAAAATCATCAACAACGCGGCCTCCGCAAATTCCGGGACCAGTCAAAGCGAGCGCGACGCGAGTACCGAAATCGTAAAGGTTGCATTTTCCATGCGGGAAGCCAGCTGGGCCATGATCCCCCGAGATGGCGATAATCGTATTTTCGAACTCGCCCGCCTTTTTCAATTCGTCAACAAGAATTCCCAGTGACATGTCAAACGCCTGGGCTTCACCCAGGTAGTCGGCAAAATCCTGTCGCACCTCAGGAACATCAGGTAAATAGGGAGGCAACTTCCCCTTGAGATCATCAGGGTTGATCCCCCAAATCGCACGCCCCGATCCTTTAATCCATTTCCGATGCACATTCGTCGGGCCAAACCAGTAGGCAAACGGAGCATCCTTATCTTTCTTTGCCAGAAATGCCCGAAAGTTACCGCGCACTTCATCACCGAGCATCTGTTTGGCCTGTTCGGCTGTTTTTCCCTGTTGCATCAACTTCGTGACTGTTTGCGAAAATCCATTGAACCTGCGTCCAGCCTGATGATACGCATTTTTATAACCACCGTAACCGGCATTGGGAGGCGTACCGGGACTCCATACCTTGAAGCTGTAGCCGATGTGGTAACCTTTCTCTTTCAGTAATAGCGGCCAGGCAGGAATGGAAGGATCCCAAACCGCTCCCTGAAGAATCGCCCCACGACCAGTTCGCCAGAAATACTGACCGGAAATAATCGAGCTACGGCACGGTGTGCAGGAAGGAGCGTTCACAAACGCATTGCGAAACAGTACACCGGATTTCGCCAAAGCATCGAAATGGGGCGTGTGGATGACGTCATTCTCGGTGCCGGGGCCATCGATCTTTGCGTAGGCACTCGCATGCCGGCCCCAATCATCCGCAAAGGCAAAAAGAATATTCGGCCGCCGGGCCGCTTCGACTGCTGATGTCAACTGGACAAACGCAGCAAGAAAAAACAGGCAGGATAAATAACGCATGCGATACCTTTATTGTTCCGTTGAATCAGACGAAAGAATCGGATGAAAGTTGAATCGATCAAAAACGAAAAAGAGGAGTAATTGTTCGAGCGATTCTGAGCTCATTCTATTCCGCACTCATGCTCCGTATTCATGCTACCCTGCCCCTTCTCTTCGATCAACTCCCGCTATCAACGAATTTATCAACGAAACAGACAGGCGAGTCTGACTTGTGCGAATGATTCAAGTCTTGAGAGCCACTTTGAAAACAACTCCGCAGACACACACTTTTATCTGCTTCCATGTTGACAGACAGGAACAAGATGAGAACACAATGAAAACAACGAAAATCATGTTCCGGATGACTTGAACTTACTCGTTATGATATTATAATAAGATACATAGCTCATTTTCTGATCACGCAATAATTATCGGACATAACAGCTATTTCCATTAGTAATCATAATATAACAGACTCCCCCTTGGTTCCCTGATGTTCTTTTGACATGCACCCACGACCGCGCGAAACAAAACTGGCAATCAAGAAAAACGGAATCCTCAATGAGGTTTTTCGTTCCGGGAGTTGCCAGCGATTCGATTTGGCCCGGCGGCTCAATATCAATGCAACAATGATGGGGAATTATGTAGAGGAATTGATTTCAGCCGGCTTGTTGGTGGAAGGTGATCCCGCGGCAGCGTCACGCGGGCGGGCACCGCTGCATCTGAATCCGCAGCGTGGTTGTTTTCTGGGAATCGATTTTGAAGCGTTGCGGGCTCGGGGCATATTATGCGATTTTGCTGGCGAGGTACTTGAACGAAAAGAGGTTTCATTTCGAAATAACATTTCAAGGGAAAATGTCCTGAATCGAATCCTCAAACTGGCGAAGGAATTGGCTGACCGGGCGGATCGTCCGTTGTTATCAATCGGTATTGCTGCACCGGGTCAGGTTGATTGTGAATCTGGTCGCGTGTTGCATTATCGTCTTCTTTCCGATTTCGATCAGGTACCGCTTCGCGATCGGTTTGAACAAGCGTTCGAAACAGCGTTGTTTGTGGAAGACAACATCCGTGCTCTGGCTTACGCCGAACTGCTGCGAGGCAGTGGGAAGGGGAGTCGCAATTTTCTTTGTCTGGCGGTACGATCCGGAATCGGTCTGGGAATCGTTATCGATGGCAAACTCTATAGCGGTTCCAATTCGATGGCGGGAGAAGTTGGGTATCTGGTTTTCAACACCACTCAGGGGCCACAACTGGCTACCGATCTGGTCTCTGCCAAGGGGTTTGTTGATTCGACCCTCAAACTCATCAATACGCAGAAAATGACAACCGGGCGAAAACAACTACTGGATAAAGAAGAAGTTACGCTGGCCGATATCATTTCGGTTGCCGAGGCTGGCGATGATGTCCTGCTTGAACAATTGAAGCAACTGGGCAAACATTTGGGGATGTTGACGGCGAACCTGGCCAATCTTTTTGCTCCGGAAAAAATCGTTCTGGCTGGAGAAGTGCCGAATTGTTCGTTAGTGGTACGTCAACAGATGGAACGAACATTTCGACAGTACACATTGCCCCAGATTCTTACTACCGTTTATCTGGAAGATGGTTCACTCGGCGGTTTCGCCGGGGCACTCGGAGCGGCATGGATGGGATTCACCAGAATATTCCCGGTCGATGAAGAAACCTTGATCCAACAGGCGAAAGAAAAACAGCAAGCCAAACATTTGACAACGAAAGTATGACATGACACAACAGGTCAAACCGGCTCATCTGCTCAAGGCGGATGATTGGAAATTCGAATATCGCGAAAAGTGCAATCCACATACCTGCAATCTGGAGATGCTCAGTTACGGCACATACCGTGTCGCGCCAGGGGCATCGAGCGGCGAGCTTTTTCATCGGCAGGAAGAAGCGATTCTCTTTTGCCTGGAGGGAACGCAGAAGGTCGAGGTAGAGGGAGAATTGTTCGAGCTTTCCTATTACGACACCCTGTATATCCCGATGGGAACTGCCTATCGTATCGCGAGTACATCCGATGAAATCGGTTTGCTGGCTGTCTGCAAAGCGAAAGCAGAAAACAGGCACGCCCCCCATCATTCCAAATGGGAAGAGATTAAAGCCGATGAATCACGCATTCGCCACCTCGATGGCAAAGATGTCTTCATGATGTTCGATGTTACTGAAGCAGCCGACAAACTACTCGTCGGCTACACCATTTACGAGCCGCACACTCGCGCCTGGCCGCCGCATAATCATACCGATCAGGAAGAAGTTTACCTGTTCACCAAAGGGAAAGGTTCGATTGAAGTTTACGAGGACGAAAAAAACAAAACCTTCGTCCACAGTATGGACACAATGGACGCGGCCACGATCCCGCTATTGAATTTTCATCCGGTGTTCAGTCAGGAAGAAGAACTGCACTTCATCTGGTGCCTGGCGGGAGAACGGTACTGGGTCGGTGACAAACATAAGGAATTCATGGATGCATCTGTTGATGAATTAACGACATAGGTGGTATGAGCAGTGCTGTCGGGTGCGTTGAGACGCACCCTGCGGGTTACGTCTTATCGAATCCGTTACACATCAATTTCTGTTTGCAGCACCAACATTATTGCAGAATTATTGCAGAAAACTGTTGTAGAAAAGGGAAGACATGGCAGATATTCGACCGATTTACTTGAATGGGCAATGGCTTGCTCCCGGGGAGCCGTTGGGTGTTGTCAATCCTTCAACAGGTGATGTTTTTGCGCAGGTGGCGACTGTTGATCGCGCAGGTGTGAAAAAGGCAATCGATGATGCCCAGGCCGCGTGGTCTGGCTGGCGCAGCCTGACAGGCAAGCAGCGTGGCATCTATTTGCGAAACATTGCAGATTCACTTGAAAAACGAGCCGACGAAATTGCCAGGGTAATCACCCTTGAAAATGGGAAACCGCTTGCCCAAAGTCGTGGCGAAGTCGGGATGTCGGTCGATCATCTGCAATGGTTTGCCGAAGAAGCCCGACGAACTTACGGGCGCGTCGTACCGAATCAGCTTCCGGGAAAAAGACATCTGGTTGTCAGGCAACCGGTTGGTGTTGTCGGGGCGATTGCACCATGGAATTTTCCTCTGGTATTGGCATTACGAA
>JALTOP010000049.1 GCA_027000105.1 Planctomycetaceae bacterium
CTGTAATCCCGATAATGGAAAGAATCATGAAAAAGGCGAGCAAGCCGATTGTTGCTGGGATAATCGGTAACCCCTCCCAAAGTGTGTGCAGATAGTGCATGGCTTCGTTGGAGGAGATGACAGCCGTCGCCATGTAGGAAAGAATTGTCAAACAGGCCGCAACCGAAGCCCGGAATTTACTTGTCGTATTCAACAGAGCGTTGTAAGCGCCGCCGTTCAGCGGTATCGCTCCAACCACTTCCGCATAAATGGAACGAAAAAGATAGAGCGTCCCCGCTACAAACAGCAGGCAAATGGGCGCCCAACATCCGGCATAACCAATCGCCAGAGCAGAAACATACAGACAGGAAGAAGTAATATCGTTACCGCAGATCGCCGTTGAAGCGAGCTGACCAAGCCTTGTCGTTTCTGTCTTTGAGTTCATTCTGCCATTTTCTTCTTTGGGCTCTTCCCCGATAAACTGACCGTGATAAAACTCACCTCGGGATTTTCTTATATGGAAAGATTGCAAAGAGGTCAACAGAATGTAAATCCCGCGGTTCGCAATGGCGTGCCGCAAACAGATCCATGCAAACATAATCTGCAAACGATTGTTTCACGCAAGCGCAAAAGGACATAATCTGCTAACTGTTTATTATTGCCCGCCCGGTAACTACAATGGGCACTTGAGCCGCCCGATAAAGTCCTGAGCCAACCATCAAAGCAGTATAGGAATCAAGATGAAACGTATTGCAGTATTAACCAGCGGGGGCGATGCCCCCGGGATGAACGCCGCAATTCGCGCTGTTGTGCGCACGGGCATCGAAGAAGGACTTGAAGTTTATGGAGTTCGTCACGGTTATGACGGCTTGATGGCAGGTGATTGGAGTTTGCTTGATCGTCGCCAGGTAGGCGGCATTATGCAGCGGGGGGGCACGATTCTGGGAAGTGCCCGTTCCCTGGAGTTCAAAACGGAATCCGGGCGTCAGCTCGCGATCCAAAAAATGGAGCAGGCGGGAATTGAAGCCGTCATTGTGATCGGTGGAAATGGCAGTCAAACAGGTTCACACGCCCTTTCGCAAATGGGTTTTCCGGTACTCGGCATTGCCTCGACAATCGATAATGACCTGTACGGTTCGGACATAACATTGGGAGTTGATACCGCTTTGAATGTCGCATTGGAAACGATCGACAGGCTACGAAATACAGCCGCCTCGCATCAAAGAGCATTCCTGGTTGAAGTCATGGGACGAAAATGCGGGTATCTGGCACTGATGACCGCTTTGGCAGGCGGAGCGGAAGCGTTTGTCATTCCTGAACTGGAAATCTCTCCGGAAGCGATCGCGAGCGAACTGGCCGATGCTTACAATCGGGGAAAATCTCACGCCATTGTTGTGGTGGCTGAAGGAAGCAGGAATAACGCTACTGCCCTGCTCGAACACTTCCAGCAACACCATGAACGGATCGGCTTCAAACTGCGGGCATCGATTCTGGGGTATGTACAACGAGGAGGAAACCCGGGTCTTTTTGATCGAATTCTGGGGACGGAACTGGGAGCAGCCGCCATCCAATTCCTGTTGAACGGGCGGTTCGGCTCACTGGTGGGGCGCATCGGCGGAGAGGTTGTCGCCACCCCGCTGGATGTTGTCGTTTCTACCCGGAAAAAACTTCCCGAACACCTGCTGAAAATCGCCAAAATCCTGGCCCGGTAACGGAAGAAAAGCCGCAACGTTTCCTGTTCGGCTGGTGTTTCGCCACCACGGGCAGCGACCGCCTGACGTCACGGTTCTTAAAACAGTTCGTGAATGGGATAATGCCCCTGATCGACCAACGGGTAAGGTCTTCCTCCTGGTCCGGGGAG
>JALTOP010000050.1 GCA_027000105.1 Planctomycetaceae bacterium
TGCAACTACTACACCGAACACGATAACCAGTACCCTCCCGGCTTGAAGGAGGAAGTGGAAGCGGCCTTGAAGCAGGTCGAAGAAGTGATGGGAGCCGAGTTCGGTTCCAAAGAGAATCCGCTGTTGGTTTCCTGCCGATCTGGTGCTCGTGAATCGATGCCCGGAATGATGGACACGGTTTTGAATATCGGGTTGAATGACGAAACCGTCGAAGTCCTGGCGAAAAAATCGGGCAATCCCGCTTTCGCCTGGGACAGCTACCGCCGATTCATTCAGATGTATGGCGATGTCGTGATGGAAGTCCGTCCTGAAGGAAAAGAGGAAGACTACTTCGAAGCGATTCTTGATGAAGCCCGTGAAAAAGCCGGAGTTCAGTTCGATTCCGAATTGAATGTCGATCAACTGAAAGAAGTGGTCACGCAGTTCAAAAAAGTGATTCACGATAAAACCGGCAAAGAATTTCCGACTGATGCCCGCGATCAAATGTGGGGAGCTATCGGAGCGGTCTTCAGCAGTTGGATGAACGACCGGGCCGTTGTCTATCGTCGGCAGTACGGGATTCCCCACAACTGGGGAACCGCGGTGAATGTGCAGGCGATGGTGTTCGGAAACCTGGGCGATAACTGTGCCACCGGTGTTGGCCTGACACGCGACTGCTCTATGGGAGAACCGGGCTTCAATGGGGATTATCTGATTAACGCCCAGGGGGAAGACGTCGTTGCGGGGATTCGTATTCCGAAACGCGTTGAAGAAACTTTCCGCGATGATATGCCCGAAGCCTACGAGCAGTTGTGCAACATCGGCGAAACACTGGAGCGACACTACAAAGAGGTGCAGGATATCGAGTTTACCGTCCAGGAAGGGAAAGTCTGGATGCTACAAACTCGAAATGCCAAACGAACCGGTTTTGCAGCGGTACGTATTGCCGTCGATCTGGTTAACGAAGGATTGATCACCCCTCAGGAAGCGTTGAACAAAAGACGTATTCCTGCAGACGATTTGAACCAGTTGCTTCAGCCGATCTTCGATCCGGAAGCGAAGAAGAAGGCCATCGCGGAAGGCGCCTTTCTGACAAAAGGGATCAACGCCGGGCCTGGAGCCGCAACCGGGATTATCTGCTTCCATGCGGAAGATGCGGAAAGACTGCACAATGAAGATCCCGATGTCCAGTTGATTCTGGTTCGCCGTGAAACCAGTCCGGAAGACTTGCGCGGAATGAGAGTGGCTAAAGGGATTTTGACCGCATTCGGCGGGGCTTCATCCCATGCGGCTTTGGTCAGCCGTCAAATGGGAAAAACCTGTATCGTCGGGTGCACCGATCTGGATATCGACTACCACGAGGGAACCATGAGTGTCGGCGACAAGGTTCTGAAAGCCGGCGATTGGATCAGTATCGACGGGTTCAGCGGCGAAGTTTTCGCGGGCAAAGTGGAAACAAAACCGTCTGAAATTATCGAAGTGCTGATCACAAAAACCAAAAAACCGGATGAAGCGGAAACGTATCAGCGGTATGCACAACTGATGGAATGGGTCGATGAATATCGAACCTTGCAAGTGCGAGCCAATGCAGAACCGGATGACGCCGCCAAGGCGGTCGCTTTCGGGGCAGAAGGAGTCGGTTTGTGTCGAACCGAACACATGTTCTTCAGTCATCTGGATGAAATCCGCGAGATGATTCTGGCTGAAACTGTTGAGACGCGCCAGCAGGCAATCGATAAACTGCTGCCGTTCCAGCGCGAAGATTTTGAACTTCTCTTTAAGGAGATGGCGGGGCGTCCGGTCACGATTCGCCTGCTCGATCCCCCGTTGCACGAGTTCCTTTCCGAACATCATCTGCA
>JALTOP010000051.1:0-23055 GCA_027000105.1 Planctomycetaceae bacterium
CGGAATTTCGGTATCGTAACATTTATAATGCAGCGGGAACTTCTTTTTCCATTCGGCGATTGTTGCGTGCCAGGCGTCGAGTTCGGGAACGTCGTCAACCGTAATCGCTTTGTTAAGTTCTTCGATGACATGCTTGACGTCGGCAACAACCGGGATGTGTGCCTCCTTGTTTTTGTGGATTTCTGAGGGATCGATATCAACATGCACAATTTTCCCATGTTTGACAAATTCATCCAGCTTGCCTGTGACACGGTCATCAAAACGAACCCCAAAAGCGAGCAGCAGATCGGCTTCATCGACGGCCATATTGGCGTAAACAGTCCCGTGCATCCCGAGCATATCGAGCGAAAGTTCGTGTGTTCCCGGGAAGGCACCGATCCCCATCACCGTCGTCGTTACGGGAATGCCCGTTTTCTCCGCGAATTTCAACAGTTCGTCTGCGGCTCCCGAAAGAATGCAACCGCCCCCAACGTACAGAACCGGTTTCTTGGCCCGTTTGATCGCGGCAATAATTTGCTTGATCTGTTCCGGGGCAACATCCCGTAATTCCGGATGATAGCCCGGCAAGTCCATCGGCGGATCGAGATCAAGTTCATCGAGCGGGATCGTATCCAGTTGGACATCTTTGGGGAAATCGATGAGAACGGGGCCTGGCCGTCCGGTAGTAGCAATATGAAACGCTTCCTTGACGATGCGGGCGACGTCCTTGATATCGGTAATCATAAAGTGATGTTTGGTAATGGCGCGGCAGACTTCAACGATCGGTGTTTCCTGAAATGCGTCACTTCCGATCACCGCTTGTGTGACCTGTCCCGTAATCGCAATCAGGGGAACAGAATCGAGTTTCGCATCCGCGATTGGTGTCACCAGATTCGTCGCACCTGGCCCGCTCGTAGCCATACACAAGCCGACCATGTCCGTTGTTCGGGAAACCCCCTGTGCGGCAAAACCGCCGCCCTGTTCATGGCGCGGAAGGATGGTTCGAATACGGTCACGATTTTTTCGTAAAGCCTGATGCAGCGGCATGCTCGCCCCGCCGGGATAAGCGAAGATGTATTTGGATTGATGATGAATCAACGATTCGACAAGTATCTCCGCTCCAGAAATTTGGGCCTGTTTTGTCGATTTTTCTTCTGCAATTGCCACAATGACCTACCTTGAATTACGCTCGTTATCTCGAACCTGGTAAATATCAAACTATATGCCCAAACCGAATTATGACCACATGGGCACTGTGTGGATGTGGTGATGTATCAAATGTTCCTTGAGTATCTGCACTTCGCCTAACGATCACCGGATGAAAGTCACAGACGACAGCCAATTAGAGCATTCTAGCCGGTAAAGGTTCAACTATCGAGAGTTGCTGACAGGAATTTTCCCGGATCTACGGGAGAGACGCCTCCAGTTCCTTCAATCAGAACAGACTGAAACATAAACAGGTAGTCAAATGAACCGCTCTGATTCGCCAGTGGGGGCGTTCGCTGCCAGAATTATTCACAAACTGCGCGGGCTGCACCACCACGACGCCAGTCTCCAACGCCTGTCGCAACGCCCGTTCTGGTGTCCACTTCAATTGATTGGGCGGAACCCTGGCGTCTGTTTTTGGGGTGATAAACATGATGCCCCCGTCTGACGAGCTCTTCCTTCATGCTTTCAAACAGGCCGTGATCATCGGATTCCATTTTGATCAGGTCGGGAAACCATTGGTGATGGATTCTCGGCCCATCGACTGCTTCCTGCAAGGGGCGTTCAAAAAGGAGTGTCTGAACGAGAATGCTGGAGACGGTGTTGATGATGGTTCGGCCGCCCGGGCTTCCTGTGATCAGTCGCACCTTGCCATCCCTTTTGACAATTGTTGGTGTCTGTGAACTGAGCATCCGTTTTCCCGGAGCGAGCAGGTTCGGTTTTGTGCCGATGATCCCTTCCCGATTGGTGTAACCGGGGTACCAGCTGAAGTCTCCCATTTCGTTATTGAGCAGAAAACCCGCTCCGCGAACAACAATCCGACTGCCCCAACTGTACTCGAGAGTGTAGGTGTTACTGACGGCCATGCCGTTGGCATCGATAATCGAAAAGTGTGTTGTCTGTGGGCTTTCATAAGGCCCTTCAGAAAGTGGGATCTCTCCGGCGATTTCCGCACTGGGAGTTGCTTTATTGGGGTCGATTGTCGAAGCAAGTTGATAGGCGTAATTGGCATCAAGAACCTTTTTCGGAATGGTGACAAAATCGGGATCTCCCAGATATGCTGCCCGTTCCCGAAATGAGCGCCGCATGACTTCGGCCATTAGATGAACCTGATCCGCCGTCCAGAATTTTTGCCGATCGACTTCCAGGTCGAGTTTGTCGATCATTCTCATTTGCATCAAAACAGTGATCCCGCCGGAACTGGGAGGTGGTGCCCCGTAAATTGTGTAGCCGCGAAAACTGCCCTCAATGGCAGGGCGGATATTGGCCCTGTATTGTTGAAGATCCTTTTCACTGATCAGGCCATCCCCCCGTTTCATCTCTCTGACAATCTGTTTTGCGATTCTTCCTTCATAAAACGCAGCAGGGCCTTGGTCTGCAATAAGCTGTAACGAGACGGCCAAATCCGGCTGAGTCAGACGATCCCCAGTCTTCCAGAGGCGTTTCTCGGGATGTCCAAAAACTCGGCGAAATTCCGCATAGCGAGGATCAGTCTGAACTGATTTCGATTGCAGAACTGAGTTCAGGGAGTAGGCAAGGTGAGCATCGACGGTAAACCCTTCCCGGGCAACACGCACAGCCGGTTCGACAACACTTTTCCAGGGCAACTTCCCGAATTTTTTGTGAGCCAACCACATCCCGCGAACCGTACCGGGAACACCAGCCATGCGAGCGTGGAGCCGGTTTTCCCAATGGATAAAGCTGAATTGGTTGACCACAGCCGGTGCCTTTTCGCGGTACTCGACGCAGACAACTTTCTCACCGGGAGGGGCCACCATCATGAACCCACCACCTCCGATATTTCCCGCTTCCGGCCAGGTAACCGCCAAGCCGAACGCCACCGCAACGGCAGCATCGACCGCATTCCCTCCCATCGCAAGAATATCCCGACCAATCTCAGAGGCGACAACGGTATCAGAAACTACAACACCCCGCTTGCCGGAAGCGACCTCCACCGGTTGACGCATCGGTCTGACAAGCCTGGTTTCCCCCAGTCCCGATCTGGCAAGAAACAGAATGAGCAGGGCGAGCAACAGAGCTTTCCGAGAGGCCGGCAAGGAACGTCGAAAACAGGAACGGGGACGCTCAATTTTGTTTTTCATCTTATCGTCACTTTCGTCTTGTGACAGGACGCCTGAATCCGGACTGTCCAGGTTGATAACCACTTTGCAGACAGAATTTGCTTCGCATACATTTACTTCGCAAACAGTGTAAACCGACCGGTATTGTACCTGCCATCGTAAACAGTTGGGCTCTCAAATACCAATTCGCCCTCTCGGTCAAATTTCAATTCATTCCAGACTCTGACAATCTCCCGGATAATGTCAGTGTGGAAGCAGTGGGAATAATTCCGCTTAAAATGGCCCGTGCGACAATTTATCTTATTGACGGGATTATATTGGGGAGGTAATCTTCACCGTTACGGGGACGCCGGGTTCACATGGGAACGTAAGATTGCACGGAGGTGGATGTCCTCATTTAGCAAGATTTCGGGGGTTTGTTCCTTTGGATCGGGAGCGGGTTTCCCGAAGTACGGTTCATGCAAGGAGGAATAGTCATGAGCGCGCTTGTAGAACTTCGTAAGGAAGAAACAGAACGAAAACTCGGGGGTGGATGCGAGGAGGTTGGCACGCCGGCATTGGACAGGTTGGTCGAATGCTCGATTCGCACGCATACGGGCGGATTGATAAGGGGTTTGGAAGTAGAAGCGGTCGGAGACCGTTTGATTATCCGGGGGGTGGCCGATCTTTTCTATCATAAACAGCTTGCAACACGGGCTGCCATGGACGTGTGCGAGGGAGTCACGTTGCAGAATGAGATTGGGGTCTGCCATAGCTGAACCTCTTGAGTTTGTCTGGATTGACTAACGGTCGCATCTCGCCCATTCAAAAAGCAGCGGATGGTCTGTTCGGCTTGGCCGTGATTTGTTTGGGTGGCGTGGTCAGTTTTCGGGACTGCGTTCTTGGGACTCGTTTTTGTTTCTGAATGCGTATTCTTCCCCCTTTACCAAACGCAAAATGTTGCTTCTGTGTCGGTAGATAATCAGAAGCGGCACGAGCAGACTGAAGCAGCCCAAGGGCCAGTTTTCGGAGTTGAAAGGGTGCTTCAGTAGAGGCAGTTCGACGGCTGCGAACAGCACGGCTGCTGAAAGAGAGCTGATTGAAACAGTTCGCCAGATGACAAAGGTAATTGCAAAGCAACTCGCAGCTATCAGCGAGGCGACAGGTGCCAGAACCAGGACAACTCCCAACGCCGTTGCAACCCCTTTTCCGCCCCTGAATTTCAGCCAGCACGGATACATGTGCCCCAGCACCGCGGCCAGTCCGGAAAAAACCGGCGTGTGTGTATTCGTTTCGAATTCGAAACTTCCACTTGCCAGCAAGATCGAGATCGCAGTCGGGACAAGTCCTTTCAGAGCATCGAGAAGCATCACAATAAAGAACCATTTCGCCCCCATGATGCGACCGACATTTGTCGCACCGATATTACCGCTTCCCTGCGTGCGTATGTCGAGCCCCTTCACCCAGCGCACGATCAGTAACCCGAACGGAATCGATCCGCAAAGGTAACCCGCTACGATCAGCAAGATATCAATTAGTCCCATCGTCGTCAGACTTCTACTGTTTGCAAAATCAGAACTGAAAAGCAGACGGTTTTGCTGCAATGTCCGGTTGCCAGTTGCTCATCCCGCGCATCTGTGCGGTATTCGGAGTCAGATTTCATGAAGGAGATGCTTTCGTCGTGGAAATAGAGGGGGATTCCGTTTCCATGTTGGTTTTATTTTTATGTTGAATGATCCACTTGATAGACAGCCGGATCCTTGATGCCGGCCTGCTCAAAACCCTGGAGGCGGAGTAGGCAAGCGTCACATTTTCCGCAAGCGTGTCCCCTGGAATCGGGATCGTAGCAGGTATGTGTCAAAGAATAATCGACCCCCAGTTCTTTGCCTCGGCAGATTATTTCCGCTTTGGTCAACTCGATCAGTGGGGCGTGGAGCCGCCATTTGGCAGTCCCTTCGACACCTGTCTTCGTCGCCAAATTGGCCAATGTTTCGAAACTGCTGATAAATTCCGGTCTGCAATCAGGATATCCGCTGTAATCGACCGCATTGACGCCAAGAAAAATGTCGCTTGCGTCAAGCGATTCTGCCCAACCCATCGCGACGGAAAGAAATACCGTATTCCTGGCAGGAACGTATGTGACGGGAATTGACTGTTCCATCTGTTTTTCGCTGCGTCCTTTGGGAACGGCCAGGTCGGAAGTCAGGGCAGAACCGCCGAAAACGCTTAAATCGAGTGACATGACAACATGCGATTTCACACCGAACGCTTCAGCCAGGTTACGGGCGGCCTGAAGTTCAAAACGGTGCTTTTGCCCATAATCGAAACTGAGTGCGTATAATTCGTAACCCATACTGTGGGCAATGGCCAACGTGGTTGAAGAATCCAGCCCCCCACTTAACAGCACGACAGCTTTTTTGCTCTTGCCGTCCGTTTCAATCTGTTGTTTGAATGATGACATAATCGAAAAACTGTATCAAAAAACGGTATAAGAAGATGGATATAATAGGTGAAAGATAAAATAGATGAATAGGAGAAAAGTAAGTGCTGCCCGTGGGCAATCAAATTTGAAATAGTAATCAAGCTCGGAACGGTTGACCTGTCTGGATGGCTGAGACCGCGGTCGAAAAAAGACAGGATTGTAATCTGAACTCCTCAACAACCGGTTCAGCTTCAGCAACTGGTTCAACAATCGGCCGCACAAGCGCAGTCAGTAAAGTTTTCCCAGATTACCCAACAGGAAGAATCCGTCTCGAATCCAGCCTCAGAACGAGTATAACCCTCATAATCCGTTGATGATACCCGTTGGCGAGTCGATTTTACAGAGAGTCTGTCTTTCCGTCTTGTTATCAGGGGATCGGGTTCATTGAGGGCTGCTGTCATGAATTACCAGTTAAAAGTTCTCAGTTTAATGGGGATAATGGCAGTAACCGCACTAAGCAGTGGTTGTCAATGTACACCGATGACCGCTCGCTACGGCAATTTTGTCGATGACGTATCTGACAGTAAGCTCGAACTGGAAAGATTTTATGTACCTGGTCTGGATGTGAGTCGGATTGGCATGCCCGACTGGAGGCGTTTCGGTTGGAATCATGTTCTTTGCAAATGCAACTGTCGCATCTGCCGCCATCGCTGTCACCCGGTTGAATATCCTGCCTATTACACACTGCGATATCACGAGAAGATGGCAGAAACAATGGGGCACACAGGAGGCGTTTCGCCTCAAAACTTCAATGCGGAAACGATTGAGGAAATGCCGCTCCCTCTTCCCGAACCAGTTCCCAAAGCAGAAGTGTTGCCGTTGCCCGAAGTAGAACCGGCTGACGAATAATGCTGGCTGATGAATAAAGCAGCCCAAGAGTATTGCCTGTTTTGAGATGATACTTCATGCGTTGAGACGGGCAAGCTGATTCCCGCTGTCTTGTTTGTTCGATCTTGTGTTGTGGTCCTGCTTGTTCGATGCTGCCAGGTCGATGTTGAATATCGCATTCCTTCGCTTATCCACAATGCCCGCAACAGAAAGGCTGCCAGGATCGGAAACTGCTCTCGGCCCCACCCGTTTCAATTGTGAATTCCAGAAGCATTGTGTAGAAATAAAATCTGATTGATTTGTTACTTCACACCTCGCACACTTTTGTAAGGATTCACGTCATGTTGAATTATCGCTTGGCACTGGGGCTCGCATTATTATCGCTGGCCGGAACAGTTCGTGCTCAGGATACCTTGAATTTCCCACACTTGGGGGAAGTCGTACGGCATGATGCCCGTTTGGATCGCATTATTCCGACTGATGCAGCTATCGAGGTATTGGCATCAGGGTTTGAATGGACTGAAGGGCCGCTATGGGTGCCCGGCAAACCAGGGTATCTTCTGTTTTCAGATATCCCTCGCAATTCTGTCTATAAGTGGGAAGAGGGAAAAGGAGCATCCCTGTTTATGAAACCAAGTGGATATACCGGTGTTGGAAGCTACGGCGGGGAACCGGGATGCAATGGCTTGATGCTCGATTTCCAGGGCAGACTTGTTTCCTGCGAACATGGTGACCGTCGTCTTTCTGTTCTGACAAAAAATGGAGGGAAGCGAACACTTGTTGATAACTATCGCGGCAAGCGGCTCAACAGCCCGAACGATCTTGTCTTTCATTCCTGTGGTGATCTGCTTTTTACAGATCCGATTTACGGACTTCCGCAGAAGTGGGATGACCCCCGTCGAGAACTCGATTTTTGTGGCGTGTATCGTCTGAAAAAAAATGGAGAACTTATCCTGTTGACAGACAAGATGACGCGTCCCAATGGCATCGCTTTTTCTCCCGACGAAAAAACGCTGTATGTTGCGCAATCCGATCCCGAAGCTGCGATTTGGAATGCGTTTCCGGTCAATGCAGACGGGACGCTGGGGAAACCACGACTGTTGTATGATGCGACCAAAAATGTCGGCAAACTGCCCGGTTTGCCCGATGGAATGGCAGTTGCAAAAGATGGAACGATTTTCGCAACGGGGCCAGGCGGTGTTTATGTTTTCACTCCAGAGGGGAATTTACTCGGCAGAATCAGCACGGGAGAAAGAACATCGAATTGCACATTCGGTGGTTCGGACGGCACGACCCTCTACATGACCGCCGATACCTATCTGTGCAGAATAAAAACCAACCTGACCGGTCTCTCACACAGCCTGTCGCACAAGAATTGACAAAACAGGTTGCATAATCCCTATTTCCCTCAAGGTTGTTGATTTTGCTTGTTTCGTCGTTTACTGTCTTTGTTATCTTCGTTTTCTGTTTGGTTTTTGATTCCAACAGGTGGTACGCTACAGCGGGCTGAGTTGTCGGGTATTATTGATTGCTTCTACGGATGCGCGTTGTCGCTGGCATCCGGGGAGCGAGTCCCGTCGTTTCTGAAATGCTGTTTTTCTGAAACAGTGTCAGTCGATCTGAAAGATTCTTGTTCTTTCAAGGAAAAAGAACTCGCGCATGGTATCTCCAGTTCCCATCAAAACGCCTTGTACTCTCGTGGGCGGTAATTCAGTACAAAAGAAATCCCTGGCAGGATCGATTGTTGGGACGGGGATGAGCGTGCCGGAAAAAATTGTTCCCAACGATTATTTTGTCGAGCAGTGTGGCCTGGACACATCCGACGAATGGATACGAGAGAGAATTGGAATTATTGAGCGTCGCTTTGCAGAACCGGAACAGACAGCTGTCCAGTTTGCCACCGGTGCCGCCCGGGAGGCTCTGCAAAATGGCGGGTGTGCTGCGCAAGAAGTCGATTTGATTCTGGTGGCAACTTCCACTCCCGATTATGCGATGCCTTCAACAGCCTGCCTGATTCAACAGGAATTGGGAGCTGACAACGCCTGTGCATTTGATATCAACAGTGCCTGCGCAGGGTTCGCTATCGCCGTTGATATCGCGATTCGTTATTTGCAAACAGGGGCACAAAACATTTTGATTGTTGGCGTCGATCTGGGTAGCCGAATTGTTGATATGCAGGATCGCAACACCTGTGTCTTTTTTGGAGACGGGGCAGGAGCCGTCCTCCTTTCCTCACAGGGATCGGGAGAAGTTCTCGCTTCTCAGACCGCTTCTGCAGGAGATGCGGATCCGCTGCAGGTTCCCACGGGCAAGAAAATGAGTATGGATGGTAGAGCCATTTGGGGGTTCGCTGTAGACATTATTCCCCGGACAATTCGGGAATTGTGTGCCGCCGCCTGTATTTCGGTTGATCAGTTGGACTTGATTGTACCACATCAGGCAAACAGGAATATTCTTTGCCAGGCTGCTGAGGCTTTGGAGGTTCCTGTGGAAAAATTTGTGATCAATATACAGAACTACGGGAACACGATGGCGGCCAGTATTCCCATAGCTCTTCATGAAGCGATGCAAAAAGGCGTCCCTGCGGGAACCCGAATGGCGATTATTGGTTTTGGTGCCGGGTTGACATGGGGAGGAACGTTATTTCAAGTTTGATATTTCGTTGGCAGCGCTCTGCTTGATGAATATTCAGTGGCTTGAACGTCTTGTTCCTGTATCATGTGAAGTGAGGTTCGTGTACTCATTAAATGGATGAGCCGATTCTGCCGGGGCTGCTCACTCTGGTATGACGGCGTCTTGTGTAGCAGGGCCTCGCTCTTGCAGGAGCAGGCAGTTTTCGCCAGGGGAATACAATAATGGCTTCTTGGGGACATAAGCTGACGACATTGAAAAAAATCTGTAATCGCTTTGGAGCGGTCTCAGGAGGGAAATTTCTGGCCGATCAGGCGTTGAGCAGGCTCTGTTCGGTGCAGGGAGTTGAATTTGTTTTTCTGCACAAAGATTCTTTACCGGCGGAAATAGAACTTCCCCCCGGTTTCCAGGCTCGTTTTCTCAGTCCTGAAGAATTACTCCCGTTCACGCAGGATCCGTCCAACAATCTCGAATTGGAGATGGTTGAAAGACTGCGCCAAGGGAAGGACTTTTGCTACGCCGCATTGCACGATAATCGCCTGGCCGCCTATGGGTGGTATTCCTTAAGAGATATTGAAGCAGAACACAATTTCGGCATCTCAATGAAATTCCCTGAAAACTACGCTTATATGTACAAGGGGTTTACCCACACCGATTTCCGTGGAAAGCGTCTGCATGGAATTCTGATGGGCCGCGCACTCCAGGAGTTGGGAGCCAAGGGAGTTGAAGCCCTGGTCTCTTCTGTCAGTTGGACGAATTTTGCATCCCTGATCAGCTGCGATAAACTGGGATACGAACGATTGGGACGCGTTTGGTCAACTCGAAAAGGGAAACTCCTCTGGCCCATTCCTAGTTCAATCAGTAAAAAGAATGTTGTACTGGGGTGCGAGGTCGCTTCTCACCTGCTGCCTGATCATTCTGATTCTGAAGCGGAATAGCGATTTCCGGCAGAACAATTACCGCACCGATTTCTACTACTACACCATGCGGTTTCCGGGATTGAATTTGGAGGCTTCGGGAGTGGCTACTGGTCTGTTGGATCGATTTTGCAATGGAAGACAGTCGGATTTTCCAGCCGGAAGCGATTTCGGGGGCTTGGTGGCGAACTCATGACAGACCACCCCCACTGAGCTCGGCTCCAGGGTGTGATTCGGATTGCCAGAAGCTTCAGATTGTTTGCGGCGCCGGAAGATTCATGTGCAGGTGGCGCAAAATTGTTTCGAAGATCCGCTGCAAGGGGTGGGCAGTCGACAGTCTGACCCAGATGCGGCGAAAGCGGGGAGCATTGGAGCTGTTCAAACCGTTCGGAACCGGGAATTCAAACGCGAAGATCGGCATCCTGAAAAACCAGATCAGCGACAAGAATGATGAGATTGAAGATTTGGCAGAAGGTCCGAACCCACGAATGCTACATATCATTTTCAACAATCTCCGGATAAAGCTTCAAGATTCCCTACGCATAACAAAGGTGTCCCGGTCTCAAACACCAAACCGTCTACAATGCAACTGCCGTGCCAACTCATGCGATTGCCCTGGCATTCTGTCCGGTTGTGTTGCGATTGGACATGATTTTCAGGTGCCTAAAACGAAATTGCCCTCGGCGAATTATCTCTGTTTGATTAAGATACATGAACGAGTGGTACCGTAATGGCTGAGTGCGTCGTGACGCATCAAATGAATCTGACCATTAGCATTAAAGGTGCGTCAAGACGGCACCCTAAACTACTAACGGTTAAAAAATACGAACGGTTAAAGTTTACGAACGGCGCGAAAACTTTTGAAAATCTCATTTTGGTTACGGCGGTCAGAACAGACCACCCGTGCCGGGAATTTATCGATACTATGGGCATTTACGATCGAGACTATTACCGCAAAGAACCAGCCGGCCATCCGGGCAATCCGATGAACAGTGCGAAATTCTGGCCGGTGTGGCAAAAGATCATCGCGCTGACGGCTGGGGTGTTTGTGCTTCAGCTTTTATTTCCCCCGCTCACGCAGTGGTTAAGTCTTTCAGATGATGCACTGTACCGAGGGCAAATTTGGCGATTGCTTTCCTACGCTTTTGTTCACGGTAATGACATCTTCCACATTCTGATGAACATGCTGTTTCTGTACTTTTTTGGCAGACGTTTGGAATCGATGTATGGTGGAAAAGAGTTTGGTCTGTTTTATGCTGTAGCCGCGGTTTTTTCGGGTTTGTTCATTGTCCTGATTGACACACTGTTTCATGATAGCCGCTCAACCATTGGCGCATCAGGAGCGGTTCTTGCGTTGGTGATGATCTACACGTTGCACTTCCCACGTGAACGGATCTACCTTTTCGGAATCGTGCCGATTGAAATGCGCTGGCTGATGGGCTTTATGCTTATATTCGATCTCTTTCCCGTCCTCAAACAGTTGGGCGGCAGCGTTTCTCATGACGGGATTTCCCATGCCGGTCATCTCGGTGGAGCGCTATTCGGTTATCTGTATTTCAAATTCCATTGGCGAATTTCTCGCTTGGCTGATTCGTTATCTTCCAAAGGAGCTTTCAAATTTACGAAGCCCGGCCCCAAATTGAAAATCTACAACGGGGAATCTTCCGAAGAGTTGGATGCCGAAGTCGATCGCATTTTGCAGAAGATCAACGAGAAAGGGGAAGCGAGTCTGACCAGCAAAGAAAGAAAAACGCTCAAAAACGCCAGTGAACGCTACAAAAATCGTAACAGTTGAAATCGCAATAGTGGAGGGCGTTCACAGCAGAATTTCACCGATGGGCAGTCCCTGATCGGCCAGTGTAACTTTCCAACCAACACCCAATCTATGCAACGACAAATGGGTTTCTGGTTACCGTCCGCCCCAAGTCGCCTATCTCCCCAAGAGATAACTTCCTCCGCCAACTCGCCAGAATCGAAGATCGATTTGCCTGCTTTTTTGAGTCCTGTTGACAGAATGCAACATGTTCCACGATGTGTACATGACACCTATCTACTGTTACAGCAAGTAGTTATGGCACTTTTCCCGCCGGCAGCACATCGAGTTGTTGATCCAGGGCATCATCGTTCCACCGATAGCAATTGCTGGGCGAAAAAAACTGCAGTACACCGTGCAAGCCGTATCTCTTTTACTGCATGGAAGTTATGGCACGTGTTTGAAATTATTTTTCTTGGGGCTCTTTCAGTCTGTCAACTTTGGCATACAGAGTGCTTTACATGATTATCAACGTGAGTCACACACTTCGAACGACTCAAAAAATCATTCACACCTTGAAAGCTGGAGACACACCATGACGACTCTCATCAACAAACTGTACAACGACGAAGCCGGCTTCATTGTTTCTGCGGAACTCGTTCTGATTTCAACCATCTGCGTGCTCGGCATGATCGTCGGCTTGAGCGAAGTCGCTTTCAATGTCAATCAGGAACTGGAAGATGTCGGTTCTGCTTTTGGAAGCATCAATCAGAACTACCACTACAACGGCACGGCTGGTCATAAAGGTGGAATCGCCGGAAGCATGTTCAACGACGAATGGGACTACGGCGATGATGCCTGCGACGTCTCTTGCGATGTTGCTCCTACTCCAGAAAGCTACTGATGCAACAGGCCTTTGCCGACCGGTTTACCCAGCCGGCTGAGGCCGAAAGAAAACCTGATCGATTTTACACATATCCAACTTCCATATACAGAAATGAATCGTCGGTCATGCAGCGCGATCCCGGTGGGAAGACCGGGTCGCCTGTGCAGGAAACGCCCCGGCATTTTGCCAAAGGAGCTTTCCCTCAATCAACCTGACACCACCAGACTTTCCCGACGTTCCATTTCTTTTACGAATCTTTTCGAGGGCTGCCCCTCGGTCTGTGAGGTGAACCATCACTAACAAGATAGCCGGCACAAGTCATCAGGTCTTTCCGTTCGAACCTGCTTGGCTGGTATGGAAATTTAAGGAAAAGGAAAAGGTATCATGAGTGTATTTCATGCGTTATGGCACGATGAGGCGGGCTTTATCGTCTCTGCCGAACTGGTACTCGTGGCAACAATCTGTGTTCTCGGATTGATTGTCGGACTCTCTGAAGTTTCGTGGGGATTAAACGAAGAACTGGAAGATGTCGGTTCCGCTTTTGGATCGGTCAACCAGAGTTTTTCCTATCGTGGAGCTTACGGGCACAAAGGAATCATGGCCGGCAGCTACTTCGGCGACGAATACGACTATTGTGATGGTCAGTGGGATATCGCTTGCGACAGTGTCCCACAACCGGAAAACAGCGGATTCAACAACTATAACAACAATAGCAACATCCGCTAACTGGAATAAAATCCGCTACCGGGTTTATCCGTTACGCGATTCATCCGCTGCGGAAAAAGAACATTCAGTGTGATTGCACTGATAACCGGGTGTGAATGATTGAAACAGGATGGTTGGCCGCAATGGTTCAGCCATCCTGTTTATCTTTGCGCATCCAGCATCGTCTGCCGCATCAGCAATACCATTTCGACAGCCTGAATTCTCCGGGCAATTATTTCCTGCCTCGTGCCCGGATTGCAGCGGCTGCAATAATCGACAAACGCAAACGGGTTCCACGTCTCGATCGAAGCAAATTCCTCTGAAATTGTTTGGGCATACCGAAGAAGCTGATCGAACACGGGAGAAGTCCCCACATGCCTGAACCAGTATTTGGAATTCGAATAATCCGGTTCCCGTCGGTGCATGATGGCGTGCCAGTAATCCGCTCCCAGATGACGGCCCTGATGCTGGGCCTGCTGTGAACAGCGGTGTGATTCCTCCAACGCATCGTACCATTGATACAGTCCCGCCTTCAGTGCGGTGAAATCGGGAGAGAGCCGATCATAACTGTCTGGCAATAATTCTTCCAGATTTCGGATCGGCCGCAAGACCTGCTCCAATTCCGTCCGCTGTTTCGTCGGCGCAAGTACGGGCAGATCGATTGAACAGTTTTCCCAATCGATTTCCTGGCTGACCTCTCCAGTTGATTCGTCCCAATTCAGTCTGGCAAGCAGTTCATATGTCGAACGGCTTTTCTCCAAGGCAGATCGAAAGGCCTGGGAAGGAGCCAGAATACTCCCGGCTTTCCACAACGGAAGCCAGAGAGAAGCCATCGTTCCTCCCAATGTCCGCACAGTGAAATCGTCAAACGAGTCGGAAGACTTTGCGAACCAGGCGGCGGCCCCTTTTTCCTGAATCGCCTTGAGGAACTCGGGTGATGGAATCTGCCGCGCATCCGTCATCGTTTCCGTCAACAGGAACCACTCGGCATCAGATTGCTCGACCGATTGCGAAAATGAATCCGGGTTTTCGATCTCCTCAACGGAATCGCAACGGATACCGCGTTCATTGAGACTGTGCTCATTGAGACTGTGCTCATTGAGACTGTGCCCATCCAGGCAGACAGAATCTGCACAACCGCTGGTAATAATATGCAATGTAGACATGAAACTGACACAGTCCTTTTACTGATCTGGAACGCGCTCTTGACGAGCAGCAGCTATTCGCGTTGTTAATGCGATCCGGTAGATATTTGCACGTATTTCAATAGCCGAACCTCGCCGACCTCATTCCAGGCCGATCGATTCCATACCGATTGATTTCAAGGGATTGATCCGAACAAGCTGATCGATTTCATGCTCACTCAAGCCGATTTCTTTCAGATTGAGAACCATTTTTTTCAGCGGACAGGCAGAGCCGACAAAATGGCTGCGATCTTCGGCCCAGGGAACAAGATCTTCCTCGATAATCACTTCCTGATCTGCCAACCGGTAACGCCCCGGCCCCAATCCCGTTGCGCTGATAGCATCGGACACGACGCAACAGCGTTCCACACCGGCACAGGCGAGATAATTTTTCAGGGCAAATAGAGGAACATGGGCGCCATCGGCAATCAGTCCCAGCCAGAGATGGTCTGCCTGTGATAACGCCCGTTGGATGATGTTATCGTGCCGGTGCATCAGTTGTGGGCAACCATTGCCCAGGTGTGTGAACATGGTCAAACCGGCATCGATTCCCTGCTTCAATTGGTCCAGTGAGGGGTCGCAATGCCCCGCGGAAACAACAATCCCCTGATCAGCAAGCCAACCTGTTACTTTGGCACCGGGATCCTGTTCCGGAGCGAGGGTGAAGATCTTTGTCAATCCCCCCGCTGCATCGAGCAAGCGCCCGGCCAGGTCGGTATTCGCCTGACATGCGTGTTCAGGAGGATGGGCTCCGATGTAACCATCCACTGGTGAAAGAAACGGGCCTTCGATATGAATCCCCGCAATCATTTTTTCGATGACCGGATCGGCCTCGCGGCACTCGACAATCCTGGCCAGCCGATGACACATCGCATCGTGGTCGGCGGTGATAATAGTAGCCAGCACGCCACTGACACCGTCCTGTTGAAGCACATCGCAGGCATGCTTCATTTTTTCGACGGTCAGATCATCACCATTGAAATCAACGCCAGCGTATCCGTTAAGTTGTAAATCAAACATGCTATTTCTTCCAATACCTGGACAGGCCTTTCTTTTTTCTGGCCCTGTTTTTTGATCTTGCCTGTCAATCTTTTTTCAGTTCAGATGATAAGCGGAAAATGTGTCCCCGTTTCATTGCTGCTCCGTTTCATTGCTGCTCCGCCTGGACTTTTTTCAGCAGGACTGAAAGGCGACGGACAATCTCCGGATGCTCGTTCCAAAGGTTCCTTGTTTCTGAAGGGTCCTCTTCGATGTTGTAGAGTTGACCGGTAGGTTCGCCCTGGGACGGAGTGATATCCCGCGGGTAGGTGAAGCCGCCCGAACCGCGTTTGGGAATCATTTTCCAGGCCCCCTGCCGGATGGCAAAATGTCCCCACAACGAATGATGAACCGCATAGTCACGCAGTGGTTTTTCCGTCTTTTCGCCCAGCAGAGCAGGCAGAATATTCCGACTGTCTTCCCCTGCCCCGGCAGGTAATTCCGTTTGGGTAATCGCGGCACAGGTCGCGATCAGATCCGTCAGTTCAATCAGTTCGTCACTCGAGGTTCCGGCCGGAATCCTGTTCGGCCAGCTTGCAATAAAGGGAACGCGATGCCCACCTTCCCAGATATCCGCCTTGGTACCGCGCAGAAATGCATTTCCCTGATGCCCGCGTTCTTTAACATATTTGGCTCGACGATTCAGCCGGTAATACTTCAGGTCGTCCGCTTCCTGCGGCGTCCACCAGTGATACAGTCCCCCGTTATCAGATGTAAAAATGATCAACGTGTTTTCTATCAGGCCGGTTCGCTTGAGGGTCTCGACGATTGCACCAACACAGGCGTCAACTTCGAGAACGAAATCGCCGTACTCGCCTGCCTCACTTTTGCCGTGGTATTCATGATTGGGAACCAGCGGCAAATGGGGAGCGGTCAGCGGAAAATACAAAAAGAAAGGATGGGAGGCATCCTCTGCCTGCGATTCAATATAACGGATCGCTTCACCCGTCAGTCTTGGCATCACGGCGGAGATGGTGAAATCCGCCGAGCGAACTCCCTTGTCGACCGAGAGAAATTCCGTGGCAATTCTCTCTGTAGGAATTGTCGGAATCACGTAAGGACGGTCGTTCTCAATAAAACAGAAAGGTGACATATTCAGCGAAGCGGAAATGCCGAAGTACGAATCGAAACCGCGAGCAACAGGCCCGCCCAAAATCGCCCGTGTATAATCGACATCGTCTCCGGCCCGAGGCGGAATTTTGCGGTCGATCGAAACAGCCGGGACGGGTTGCCCCTTTTTATCGGTCCACTGCATCCCCAAGTGCCACTTGCCGACGCAGGCAGTATTGTAGCCAGCCTGTTTTAATAGTGCGGGCACTGTCAGACGGCTCTTTTCAATTAAGGGGGGATCGAGCCCGTCGAGCACACGATATTTCAACCGGGTTCGCCAGCAGTAACGCCCGGTCAGAATACCGTAACGGGTCGGCGTACAGACGGCGGAAGGTGTGTGGGCATCGGTGAATCGCCTCCCTTTTTGTGCCAGACGATCGATATGCGTGGTTCTGATTTTCGACTCGGCGTTGTAGCAACTCACATCGCCATAACCGAGATCATCAGCCAGAATGTAAACAATATTGGGAGTATCGTGAGTCGAACCGGCAACGGGAATCGCTGCCAAATAGAGCGAAAAAAACAGAGTGAGCGGAAACACCAGCCGAGTAAAAGAGTTCCGGACATTCATCGTTGAGATCTTCATTAAGAGCATCCAAACCGCTCCTTTCGTTACTGAAACTGCTTCCGTTACTCTCATCGAGCGAGTCTACAAGGATAACCGAGGAACCGCTACCGTTCAATTCTCTATCGCCAAGCCGTTGAACGCGCCTGTCCATACCTTGCCATACCTTGGAATATGCCCGTGCTTAACGGAAGGAAGCGCCCTTGGGGAGCGGAAGTGTTCTCTGGAGTGCTCTCTGGCGAGTGGTTCGTCAATACGCAATAATGCGTTTTTAGAATTGGGTGCCCCATGGAATTCGAATTGATTGAACGACTCAAATCAGCTCTCCCCCGCCGTTCGAGTACACCGCTGGGAATCGGGGACGATTGCGCGATCCTCACCGAACGGAGCGGATTCGACCAACTGGTTACGACCGATATGCTGCTCGATGGTGTCCATTTTATTTACGATGCCGATAGGAAAAACGCCCAATCATTGGATCTGATCGCAAGAAAATCGATTGCAGTCAGTCTCTCTGATATCGCAGCGATGGGGGGGGAACCGCGAACCGCTTTTTTGGCTCTGGCGATCCCGCGTTCCTGGAACATCGAGCAGGCCAACAGACTTGCTGACTGTTTCGCCAGGGCGGCAGATGAATTTCAAATTGATTTAGCGGGGGGCGATACAACGTGCTGGGATCACCTTCTGGCGATCGACGTGACCGTTCTCGGAAGAGTTCGCAAATCAAAAGCGATTCGCCGCGATGGGGCTCGCGCAGGTGATTTCATCTGCGTTTCCGGCCCGTTGGGAGGCTCTCTTTCAGGAAAACATTTGACGTTCACACCCCGGATCCGATTGGGACAATGGCTGGCAGAACTGGGCAGCGTTCACGCCATGATCGATATCAGCGACGGACTTCTGGCCGATCTGGGACATATCCTTCGCCAAAGTAATGTCGGGGCAGAACTGTTTTCCGAACAGATACCGATTTCCAAACAGGCCACAGCCCTATCCGACGGCAAATCTCCGTTGGAACACGCACTGACAGATGGCGAAGATTTCGAACTGCTCTGGACGATGTCGGAACCGGCATACAGAAAGCTGAGGCAGCAACAGGAAGATTTCATCGAAGTGCATCACATCGGCAACATCACCCGGGAAAAAGGATGTTTTCTGATCGACAAGCAGGGGAACAGGGTACAGCGAAGCAGCGGCGGCTATGTGCATCGACTGGGATAGGCAAATAAAGGCCCCTTGCGAATCGCCTATTGAATCTGTTCAAGAACCTGTTCAACCTGTTCAATAAGTTCGCATGTTTCCCTTAACGGCAGACCGATAATGTTCGAGATACTGCCGGTTACTTTTTCGACGAACAGCGAGCCCGCCCCCTGAATCGCATAACCTCCCGCTTTGCCAAGCGGTTCCTGTGTATCAAGATACCAGTCGATACGATCATGCAAATCCGCCGACATCGTGACCTCGGAAACAACAGTACGACAAAATGTTTGCGGGTCGCTCTCCGAGTTCTCCCAACAGGAAAGACAACAGGCCGTCACAACTTCGTGCGTCTTGCCGAGGTAATACTGATTGAACCAGGAACGAACGGTTTCGCGATAGTTTTCTGCAGGCGGTTTTCCCAAAGCCCGAAAACTGTCGTCTTCATTTTTGACGATGATCCCGGTATCGGCAGTGAGCAGAGCCACCGGTAGAGATTCAGGGGGCAACTGTCTGCTGACATCTTCGTTTTTATCGCAGGCAATTTTCAGCAGGCCTTCGATAATCTCCTCCCGGGTTGTCACATGAACGGGCTCGGTTTCATCGGAACGGCAGGGAGGCAGAACGCGGATCGATTCCTCCGGGAATAGCGAACGCAGAAGATCCAACCGACGTGGCGAACTGGAACCGAGAACTATCCCGAAAGGTAATTTCATGGGCCAATCATCCTGTTCCCGTTCGCTGCAACAAACCTTGACACACCTTGCACCAGAATGGCTCACGGCGCCACAATGGCTCACGCAATGATTTCGTGGATCGGTTCCACGTGTTCCACTCCGACCAGTTTCTGATCGAGGCTGCCGTAAAAATAGGAAAGACGATTCGGATCGAGCCCCATTTGATGGAGGATCGTCGCGTGCAACTGTTTGACTTTCAACGGGTTCTCCACCGCTGCGGAGCCAAGTTCATCGGTTGTGCCGAACGAGATGCCTCCTTTGATGCCGCCGCCTGCCATCCACATCGTGAACCCGTAGGCGTTATGATCCCTCCCGGTTCCTTTTGCGTATTCCGCTGTGGGTTGCCGACCGAATTCCCCTCCCCAGATGATCAATGTGCTATCAAGCAGGCCACGATTTTTCAAGTCCTGAATAAGTGCCGCGATCGGCTGGTCGGTTTCCCCTGCGTGCAAATTGTGATTCAATTCCAAATCACCATGTGCGTCCCAGTTGGCGTCGTTGTGGTTGCCCCCCGAATAGATCTGGATGAATCGCACGCCCCGTTCAACAAGACGCCTCGCCAGTAAGCACTTGCTGCCAAAATCTTTTGTTCGGGGTTTGTCGATGCCGTACAGCTTTTGAGTCGCCTCGGTTTCCTGGGCAAAATCGACGGCTTCCGGAGCATGCTTTTGCATGTTGTAGGCAAGTTCGTATGAAGCCAGTCGGGCGGAAAGTTCAGATTGATCTGCCCGTGTTGCCAGGTGTCGGGCGTTGGCCACTTTCAACGCATCGAGCAGTTCCCGTTGAACGGCCTGAGTCATGCCGGCCGGCCGGTTCAGATCGAGAATCGGCGGCCCCTGTGAATTCAAAACCGTTCCCTGATAATTCGCGGGCATGAAACCGCTCGTCCAGTTCTTGGCACCGCTGATCGGCCCTCCTTTGGGATCGAGCATCACGACATAACCGGGCAGATTCCTGTTTTCGGAACCGAGACCGTAATTCACCCAGGAACCAAGTGTCGGATTGCCGCTGAGAATTCGTCCCGAGTTCATCATCAACATGGCGGAGCCATGAATCGGCGAATCGGCTGTCATCGAGTGCAAAAATGCGATATCGTCCACGTGCTTCGACAGATGGGGAAACAGATCGCTGACCCATTTACCGCACTCCCCATATTGCTTGAACTTCCAACGTGGCTCAACAACCCGTCCCCCCTTCTTGTGGCCGCCCCGCCCGAATGTTTCGACATCGACGGTCTTTCCGTCCATCCCGATCATGCCCGGTTTGTAATCGAAGGTATCGATATGGCTCGGCCCGCCATACATGAACAGAAAGATGACGTTCGTCGCCTTGGGAGGAAAGTGAGGTTTTTTGACAGCCCCCTGTTGTTCGGCAGCCGTAGCTGAGTTGGCAGCGGTGGCCGTCTCGGTAAAAAAGCCGTCTTCATCCAGCATCGAAGCCAAAGCGACAGCCCCGAAGCCCGCTCCGCTTTGCCAAATGAATTCCCGTCGTGTCCGACCACAAAAGTTTTTTCGATTCATCACTCTCTCCACAGCAGATCGCTGCATTTCAATCGACATTTCAATCGACAAACATGAACTCACTCAAATTCAACGCATACAAACAGAACAGCCTTAAGGATTCTTCACCGCTAACATGATGTTTCTGCTGTAAATTATGGATCAGTTTCAAACCGTCTGCCACCTCTGTTTCAGTCGGTTTTCTGCAGAAGACAAGATTCAACCCGCGCGTTACCTGTTTCCGGACGTCGTCGCCGGCTTCTTTTCGCAATCTTGCTGCAAACTGTTTCGCCTGCTGATTCAAAAATTGGCCGTTGATCATCCCGAGCGCCTGAGAAGGTTGAATTGTCGTGAAGCGGGCTTCGCACGTCGTGTCGGTATCGGGGAAGTCAAAATTGGAAAGCTCCGGAGGAATCAGCGAACGTTTGATGAAAATGTAGATGCTTCTGCGATTCTGTTCTTCCCGGGATGATTTTCCCCAACCCAGACCGGGACGTGATTGCGTCGAAAGCACTTCTTTGGAAACATCGGGAAAGAAGCTCGGCCCGTAGACCCGCCTGTTCAAAACACCTGTGGTCGCCAGAATGGCATCCCGTATTTCTTCTGCCGATAGTCTTCGCAAGTTGAAACGCCAGAACAGATCGTTATTCGGATCCTTCTCCAAAGATTCCGAAACTGCCCTGGATGACCGTTTGTAGGCGTTGCTGGTGACGATCAGTCGGTGCATCCGTTTCATTTTCCAGCCGCCCCGTACGAACTCGTTGGCAAGCCAGTCAAGGAGGTCGGGATGTGTCGGCGGAACCCCGAGCAGACCGAAATTATTCGGTGAGCGGACAATACCCCGCCCGAAATGATGCTGCCAAATCCGATTCACCATCACCCGGGCTGTCAGGGGATTTCCCTCCGAAGCAATCCAGTTGGCCAGCGCAATCCGTCGGGGTGCCGGTTTTCCGGAAGGATTATTGACAGGCGATTTCCGACCGAATTCACCGAACAGCTCAGGGAATCCCGGCGTGACCACAGCGCCGGGAACATGCGGATTACCCCGCTGGAGAATGTGCATCGGAGCGGGGTTGGGCACATATCTTGCCACGCTGAGAACCATTTCACGAGCCGGGAGTTTCTTGCGCTGTTCGATCAATTCTTCCCGCCGCTTTTTCAGGGGAACATACCTTTCCCACTGTTCAGGGTCGAGATACTGCTTCAATTTCTCGTCCAGTATTTTCTGTCTCTCCGGGGTTTCGGTCGCTCGCTGGTCAGCCGCAGGCATTTTGACAATCCCCTGCTGCTCGATCGCTCGCATCTCCTGTTGCAGCTGTTTCAACTCTGCCTCGATCCTTCGATACTGCTCCTTCAGTTCGGGAGGCGAAACATCGGTCTGATTATTCGATAACTGGTCAGCCCGTGTTCCGTATGATGTCAGTTCATCAAGAAAAGCAAGCATCCGATAATAGTCGGCATGCGGAATCGGGTCGATTTTGTGTTCATGACAACGGGCACAGTTCAGGGTCAGTCCGAGCATTCCCTGGCCGATCGTGGTCAGGATGCTGTCGAGTTCATCGTAACGGGCCAACTCCGGGTCAGCCGGTTCATCATCCCAAATGCCGAGTCGATAAAAACCGCTGGCGATAATTGTTTCGCGGTTCCGGTTTGGCAGGACATCGCCTGCAAGTTGCTCTTTCAGAAACTGGTCGTAAGGCTTGTCATCGTTGAACGACTTGATGACATAATCGCGATACTTCCACGCGTTCGGCTTTGTTCCATCCCGTTCAAAACTGTTTGTCTCGGCATAGCGCACCACATCGAGCCAGTGCCTTGCCCAGCGCTCTCCGTAATGAGGCGATGCCAACAGTCGATCGACCAGTTTTTCATACGCGTTTTCCGAGCGATCCTGAAGGAACCGCTCCACTTCTTCCGGCGTGGGAGGCAAGCCGATTAAATCCAGATACAATCGCCGGACAAGCACCTCCGGCTTCGCAGGTGCAGCCGCTTTCACGCCGTTGCTTTTCAGGCGGGCGTCGATAAAACGGTCAATCGGATGGGACGAAGCAACGCCCTCGGGAGGGGCCACCTTTTGGACAGCCTCGAACGCCCAGTGCGAATTGAATTCGGCTCCTTCTGCAATCCATTGTTTGAGGATCGCGACTTCCTCCGGTTTCAGCGGATCGTGTTCAGCGGGAGGCATCCGCAGATCGGGATCTTTTTCCTCGATTCGGGCAATCAACTCGCTTTCCCCGACCTTGCCCGGCACGATCGCTTTCGCCCCGGAATCCGTCTTCTT
>JALTOP010000051.1:23065-26023 GCA_027000105.1 Planctomycetaceae bacterium
TCTTTGCACTACCAACGGTTAAAGTCTACGAACGGTGCGAAAAATTTTGAAAATCTCATTATTGATTACGGCGGTCAAGACAGACCAGCCGTGCTGGGGGGATCAAGGGAGGGACTAACCGCCAACCATACGGCAGCGATCTATCTTGCAGAGATTCACACTCTGCCCAAATTATGACCGATTTCACAGGCATGGCAACAGAATTTACGCCAATCTGAACGAAAACCAGGCCACTTCGTCGCTACGTACCTTTTGTTTATCTCTGACCATTGGCCGGCAAACCCGTTCAAAAAACTAAAACGCGTTCAAAATCATGTGCTCCCTTGTAACAACTCCCTTGTAACCGCGAGATACCGCCAGCACAATTACGGGAAAAAAGCACGCCATTTGCAAAATCGAGGCAGTTCCGGGTACAGTCGCAGATGGTGATAGCGACTGGCGCCATCAATGATAACGTGAGCAGGAGTGATGTGGGCTGGCGCAAATGGACACAAATGAAGACGGATCCGTTTCGCCCCTTTGGTGGAATCCCCTTGGTGGAGTATTGAACTATGTGTTTGCGTTTTGGGAAATTACAACTGGTTAATTCGGTTGGTTACAGTTGTGTGTTGGCGGGAGTTGTCTGCGTGCTCGCAGCGGGGCAGGTCGCGTTTGCCCAAAAAAAGATTGAAGAAAAGTATGAAATTCACCCCGACTCATTACCTCAGCAAGGCGTTCCCAAAGGTGAGGTGAAAGGGCCTTTTGAATGGAAAAGCAAAATCTATCCCGGAACTGTCCGGAACTACTGGCTTTACATTCCGGCTCAATACGATCCCGGCAAACCTGCGTGCCAGATGATCGTACAGGATGGCTGGGGACGGGCCAGGGGTTGGAAATTGCCGACCGTGATGGACAACCTGATCCACAAAAAACAGATGCCTGTGACCATCGGTATTTTCATCAGCCCCGGCGTTGTTCCCGCCCCCAATGAAAATGCTGTCGCCCGCTACAATCGAAGTTTCGAGTACGATGCGCTCGGCGATCGTTATGCCCGATTTCTCCTCGAAGAAATCCTGCCCGCTGTCGGCAAGGAATATAATCTGAGTTCCGATCCGAACGACCGGGCGATTGCAGGTTCAAGTTCAGGAGCCATCTGCGCCTTTACCGCCGCCTGGGAACGGCCGGACGCATTTCGCAGAGTCTTTTCAAGTGTCGGCACCTTTGTCGGTCTGCGGGGCGGGAACGAATATCCCGTCCTGATACGGAAAACAGAAAACAAACCACTCCGCATTTTTCTTCAGGATGGCAGCAACGATCTCAATATCTATGCCGGTAGCTGGTGGAATGCCAATCTGTCGATGCTATCCGCCCTGGAATATGCGGGGTACGATGTGAATCACGTTTGGGGAAAGGGAGGCCACAACGCGAAGCAGTCAACCGCCATCATGCCCGATGCTCTCAGGTGGTTGTGGCGCGACTATCCCGAACCGATCAAACCGGGCGTTCCCCCAAAACGCAGAACAGATATTATCATACCGGGTGAAGGCTGGAAGCTGGTCAGCCAGGGGCATCGGTTTACTGAAGGGCCAGCCGTGAATTCGAAAGGCGAAGTCTTTTTTACGGACATCCCCAACGGAAAAATTTACCGGATAGACCTGAATGGTAACGTTTCCGTCTTTGTCGAGAACAGTCCCGGTGTTAACGGGTTGATGTTTGGCCCGGACGGCATGCTTTACGCCTGCCAAAACGGACGCAGCAAAATCGTTCGCTACGACGAAACAGGCAAGGAAGAGACGGTTGTCTCGGATGCCTCTTCAAACGATTTGGTGATCCTGCATGACGGCACCGGCTACTATACCGATCCCAAAAATAAAAAAATCTTCCGCTTTACCGCAAACGGCAAGAAAAAACTGGTCGATCAGGGAATTGAATTCCCCAACGGGATCATCACTTCACCCGATCAGACACTTCTGTTGGTCTCCGACACCCGGGGGCGCTTTACGTATTCGTTTCAGATCCAGAAAAATGGCGACCTCGCCTACAAACAGGCCTACGGCCACGTCCACCTGACCGATGACAAACGCGATTCCGGAGCGGATGGTGCTACTGTCGATACCGAAGGACGCACCTACCTGGCAACGCGGATGGGACTGCAGGTTTTCGATCAGTTGGGACGCTGTCACCTGATCTTGTCAAAGCCTCAGGATGCGTGGTTATCCAATGTAGTCTTTGGTGGCCCCAATCTCGATACCCTGTACGTTACCTGCGGCGACAAGGTTTACTCACGCAAAGTCAATGCCAAAGGTGTTGTTCCCTCACGTGCACCGATCAAGCCCCCCAGACCCCATCTCTAACCGAACCGGGCAAGTAGTAGGCCAGGCTCCCGCCTGACGGAACATGAGAAATAACTCTGCTGAACTTGATGTGTTCAATGTACGAGTAACTGATCGACGAGTTCCCGTTCGAGCCCACCGGTCTTGAAAGAGCGGTATCAAGATTTTTGTTTTCTAATCAAACAAGCGAAGAAAAGACAGTTCATGCAAGATAAAAGGGCCGGTTGCACCGGCCATTTCAGTCCTATGAAAAACTGGATCATGGTCAATCGAGGGTGCATTAAGCGTATCCGTGCCTGACTGGATTGCAGTAGATACTGGAATGCGATGGATGTCGTCAACGTGCCCTTCCGTGTCGTTTTCCTCATTAATCGCGAGTTCCAGTCCGCCCGGTCGAACCGGTCCTACCCTGCTTCATTCGACATAGTCAACGGAGGCCATTTTCGTTCAGGTCATTTTTCCGCAAGCACTTACGCCTTATCCGCTTGCCATTCGCGTTGTGGCTTCATGCGACTTTGTGGACAGTATCTGAAAGTGAGCTTCGCTGAAATGTGGTCTCCTGCGCATCGCTTGATTGAAGGTTTGCTTTCCGCGGGTTTGCCGTGTTCATTTTTTGACTGAGCAATCTGGTCAGTTCGTCCTGACG
>JALTOP010000052.1 GCA_027000105.1 Planctomycetaceae bacterium
TTTCGGTGGATCGGTTTGAGCATCAACCCAATGCTGTCCGGATCTTGTACTTTCAACAGTGCGCAACGTCTCCTGAGCGAATACAGACAGCGAAACCGTCTGAAAAAAAAGAAGAAAAAGGTATCGACTTTTCATCAACATACCAACCAATAAACCAAGAGGTTGAAGATGCAGAAGTTCGTGACAAGTAACTGTAGAGCAGGCTCCCACCCGATGAGGAACAATCGGGTAACTGTGCTGAATGTTCGATGTACGCGCAGTCGCGAGATTCCATCATTCCACTGTAGTGTCTCATTGAGCGCGATTGTTACCGTCGGATAGTGGCTACCCGGTGAAGGCCGCATAGCCACATAAAACGTATCACAATCAATCCACACTCTAACCGAACCGCACCGTAACAGGTCTGTACCGCAACCGCCCCGCGCGGAGAACCTGCTCCGCCAGTTCTGTTCGAAGGACGACATCAGATCGACTTTGTCAGCCGAGCGACCAGCCTTCACGTGGCACCCGTGATATGTACCGGTCGGCTTCGGGACAGTTGACTGCCCGCAAGTTTTTGCTGTCCCAGGTAATTTTTTGGCCGACGCGGAAAGCGACATTTCCGAGGTGATTCGCTTCAGTCAGCGGACCAGCGTAACTGAACGGGCTGCCGGTTTCAGAACCGGTTCGACACGCATTGAGCCATTCCTGATGATGCCCTGGAGAATCCGGAATGAATTGTTTGGGCGGCTTGAAGTCCTTGAACTTGTCTTCAGGCAGCAGCATATGCTTACCATAATCGGAGAGAATCATGCCATCTTCGCCGATAAACAGGACCGCACTTCCCCATTGAGGAATTTTTCCCTGTTTCCAGATTTCCGGCTTACTGTCTCCCTGATGCCAGGTCAGTTTGCAGGCGGGCAGGTTTTTCCCCCTGGCAGGATATTCGTATGTGGCCGACATCGAAGCGGGAGCAATTTCCGGATGAGGTTTCGGGCCGGAGGCTTCAACCGTCAATGGAGCGTTGAGTTGCAACGCCCAAAAGGGAAGATCGTTCCAATGGCTGCCCAAATCCGACATCGTACCGTTGCCAAAATCCCACCAACGATACCATTTGGGGCCGGGGAAATAGGCCGTATGAAACGGTCGGTAAGGTGCCGGCCCGAGCCATAAATCCCAGTTGAGATAATCGGGGGGTGTCATCTTTTCGGTCGGACGTTCTGCAACGTAAAAGCGATCATTATTCTTTTTCGCATCCTCTTTTGATTGGAGTCCCCATGCGCGCGAAACCCAAACATGCACCTCCCGAATGGGGCCGATTGCATATGATTGCACCAACTCGACAACACGGTGGTAATTGGAGCCGGCGTGGATTTGCGTCCCCATTTGTGTAGCAACGCCCGCCTTTGCGGCTGCCTCGGTAATTTTTCTGGCTTCATCGATGTTGTAGGTTAATGGTTTTTCGCAATAAACATGCTTGCCCGCTTTGAGGGCGGGCATGGTGGCGTAGGCGTGTGTATGTTCGCAGGTACTGACAACAACGCCGTCAAAGTCGTCTGTTTTCGTATAAAGCTCGCGGAAGTCTTCGTAAGTTCTCGCGTGGGGAAACTGTTTGGCTGCACTTTCCAGATTATTGCGATTCACATCGCACAACGCGACGATATTGACATCGGGATCTTTTGTCACCGATCGCAAATTCGCCCCTCCCCGGCCCCCCGTCCCGATGATGGCAAGATTCAATTTTTTGTTCGGCGAACCGGCTGTCAGTATCGCAGGGGCTCCCAATAAAAACGCACTCGCGGCTGCACTTTTCTTGACAAAATCCCGACGAGATAATGAGTTTTTCATCGCCTCC
>JALTOP010000053.1 GCA_027000105.1 Planctomycetaceae bacterium
TCAAAACTCTCAAAGATTTTGGGTTCAAGTATATCACTCTCGATTTGAATGGTTTTCAATCGGGTAGCATGAATCAGGTTCTTCCGCTGGAATCCCTGACGCAGAGATCGAATTCCTGACGCAGAAGCAGTGATCGCACAACAATTACTCTGATTACACTGCGGGCGAGCCTGCACGACGAATGGCGCGAGGGAAGAGTGCCGCGTTGTGGTCAGTTCTGCTTTATCAGAGAATTTTCGGAGAGTGAACCGGGTATATCGGTTGTTGCAACCCGGATTCTGCTCGGTTCAATTCGCTTCCAACTTGAGTCTATATTGCCGAAAGTGGAGATTGTTCACCAAATTATTACCAGGTGAACGTAAATTTTCCGTAATCTCTTCAAGCGGCACGACTGAAAGAGTCGATACTGGAGACGTCTCGCCATGTCGAGTCTATTTCCCACCTATATCCTACCTGTCTTCCATTTGCCTGTTCGACTTCTCAGGTGCTGAATCAAAGATTGAATTCGGTTTGACCAAACTGTTCATGTTTCACGTCATGTTTTGCGTCATATCGCATGATCTTTGCCGTTTGCCTACCTCTTGATTTGATGCCTGTTTGATATCACCCGCCCTGGAGTATCCCCTCGGATGAGTTGGAATAAAATGCTTTCCATCCTGCTGGCTTTTTGCATGCTTGCCCATTCGGCGGCGGTGCCGATGTTGTATGCGCAGGCGAGTTCAGCCCAGTTCAAGGTTTATACATTGAGATATGTTTCGCCGGGCGAAGCCAAGCGGATGTTGGTGGAATTGCTTGGGAACAATACGGGCGATTCCCGAATCATTGCAGATGAGCAGAGGCGGGAGTTGATCGTATCTGGCTCTCCCGAAGTGCATCAACTGGCAGCGCAACTGGTCAAACAGCTCGATCGACCACAGCGCAGGCCTGCCGTGATAAAAGAAGAGCCGAAAGTTTTGAGATCCTATTCCTGTCCGCGGGATTATGTTGAACAGTGTTCATCGACCATCGAAAAAGTGCTTGGGCAATCCGGCCGGATATCTGTCGATCCCGCTCGTGCACAAATTATTGTTGTCGCCACTGAAGCCCATCAGAAAATGATCCGGCAGATCGTCGAACGTTATTCTGTCAATGCAAAGATGGTAACGGGAGAAGCGGCCAAACCTCTGTTTCCTGCAGAGTCACGTTTTCGTGCTCAGCCTGTTTTGCAACAGCAGATGGAACCAGCGCGAGAACGGGGAACGCTGGATCGACCTGCCGTCTCCAGTCAGGGAACGCATTCTGCAGTCGCGATCCCCGCAACATACCGGTTCCGAAACATCACTCCGGTACAATGTCAACGGGCGTTGACAAAATTGCTGGGAAAAAATTTCAGCAAAATCAGCGATCGGCGTTTTACTTTTACGTTAAACGGTTTGGGAACGGTGTTGCTGGAATTCGATTTGCAGGCGGGAATCTGTCTGGTCGATGGCCCCAATTCGTTGGCGTCCCAGGTTGCGGTTTTGATCCAGAAGCTGGATGAATCCCAATCCCGCGAGGTCGGGGAGTCGGTCCGTTTTGTTCCTTTACAAAATGTGAATCCTGATGTTCTACAACAGGCGATCCGAATTTGGCGGGCATCTTCCAGAAAGAAGATGACACCCCCAAGAGAGCAAAGCCAATACGCGCCAACAGGAAACAGCATTCGTCAGGTTGCCTTCTTCCAGGAGAATGCGCAACCGAATAATCAGGGAACACCAGCGGTTCCGCAGGGCGAGGCGGAAGGTGAATCTCCGATGAAACGTCCTTCTTCGGATGTCAGTATTGAATCGCTTCCCGACCTCGATTTGCTCATCTTGCGTGGGCGTGATCCGGATATTGAGGAATTGACGCGGATTATCCGTGAAATTGAAAAACTGAGCGATGAAACAGCTCCACAAATTGAAGTCTTCCATCTTAAACACGTCCAGGGGGAAGCGTTAAACACGCTCATTGCCAAGGTTCTTCAGGATTTGACGGGGCCACTTCAGGGACGGATTTCGATCACGCCGCTGGTCAAACCGAATGCGCTGTTGTTGATTGGTTGGGGTGAAGCAGTCAAGGCTGCCAAAAAATTGATTGCGGAACTGGATCAGCCGGTGATGAGCAAAACCCAGATGCGCATTTTTGAACTGAAACACGCCCCGGCACAGGAAGTTCAAACGACAATCGAGCAATTTCTCAACGGTCGGGGAGGGCTTGGGCCGGAAGTGAATGTGACAGCGAACCTGAGAACCAATTCGGTTATCGTGCATGCTTCGCCACGGGATATGCAGGAAGTGGCCGAGTTGGTGGCTCGACTGGATGTTGGCACTTCGAAATCGGTCAAGCAGGCGAAACTGGTCAAGTTGAAGAATTCACTCGCAGCGAATGTTGCCCAGACGATCAACAGTGCGATTGCAGCGGCCAAAGGCGGGACAGCGGGAAAGCGGAACGCCGCTCTGGAAATGCTCATGGTTGGGCCGGATGGAAAACAGATGGTAACTTCCGGGCTGCTCGATGATGTCACATTGACTCCGGACATCAGAACGAACAGCATCTTTATTACCGGGCCGACAGAGAGTTTGCCTCTTGTGGAGCAGTTGATCCGTACTCTCGACGAATCTCCCAGAGACAGCGCACAGATCAAGATTTTCCATATTACCAATGGTGATGCCAGTGACATGGTTGCGCTGCTTCGGACTCTTTTCCCGGCAGCCGGAGCCTCCACCGTTCCCCAGTTGGCCACTGCAGAAGGTGAAACGAAGCTGGTTCCGGTTCGCTTTTCCGTCGATGTGCGGACGAACAATATCATTGCGACGGGGACATCGGGTGATCTGAAAATCGTCGAGGCGCTTTTGCTGCGACTCGATCAGTCGGAATCGCAGGAGCGGGTCAACAAGGTGTTCAAACTGAAGAATTCGCCGGCCAATGATGTCGCCAGAGCCGTCAATGAATTTCTGCGCAGCGAACGGATTGTGGCCCAGGCTGCTCCGGGCAGACAGAATGCTTTTCAGCAGATCGAACAGGAAGTTGTCGTGGTGGCCGAGCCGGTGGGCAATTCCCTGATCATCAGCGCCACCCCCCGTTATTTCGAACAGATTATCGAACTGGTGGAAAATCTGGATGAACAGCCGCCCCAGGTGATGATTCAGATTATCATTGCAGAGGTTCAACTCGACAACCTGCACGAATTCGGTGTGGAATTGGGGTTGCAGGACTCGTTGCTGTTTGATCGCAGTCTGTTGGGCAATTTGCTCACAACAACGACAACAACCAGTGTGTCGACTCCGGCAGGTGTGACCACGACAACACAGGATAATATCATCAGTGCAACCAACACGCCGGGGTACGATTTCAACAACCAGCCCCTGGGCAACAGCGGCAGTACGCGGGCACTTTCAGGGAAGGGTAATGTCGGCGGACAAGGGCTTTCGAACTTCAGTCTGGGGCGTGTCAACGGTGATCTCAACTATGGTGGTCTGGTTCTCTCGGCCAGTAGCGCCAATATCAGCGTGCTGTTGCGTGCGTTGGAACAGTCGAAAAGTCTGGAAATTCTCAGCCGTCCCCAGGTGATGACTCTCGATAACCAGCCCGCTTTCATACAGGTCGGTCAGCGCGTCCCCAGGATTGTGGGAACACAACTGAATCAGATTGGTCAGGTCAACAACATCCAGATGGAAAATGTCGGTCTGATTCTGGGAGTGACACCGCGTATCAGTCCTGATGGAAACGTCGTGATGGAAATAGACGCCGAAAAATCTGAAATCGGGCCGGAACAGGAAGGGATTCCCGTTTCTGTTTCCGCAGAAGGGTCTGTGATCCGTTCTCCCCGGGTCAACATTATTACTGCTCAAACAACAGTCAGTGCGGCCAGCGGCCAGACAATTGTTATTGGTGGATTGATCAGTTCGAGCAATTCTTCGTTTAGTCGACAGGTTCCCTGGTTGGGAGATCTTCCCGTGGTGGGCAAACTGTTCCGGTACGATGGTCAGTCCAACGCCCGGAAAGAACTGTTGATCATCCTGACGCCGCATATTGTTCGCAACGAGAACGAAGCCGAATACATCAAACAACTCGAAATCTCCCGTATGTCGTGGGTTACTTCAGATGTCTTCAACTGGCTCGATGGGGGGGGGGAAGTTGCCGTGCCGATGGATGACTCCGACATTGAAGTCGTCTATCCGGATGAAGATCCCGGGGCGGAAACCATTCAATTGCGGGAGCCCGGGAAATTGACGTCCCCCCGACAGTCACAACAGTTGCAGCAGTCACCCCGTTTGCAGGAAGTGGCTCCTGTTCCACTCCCAGCAGCAAGCAACTCGGGAACGTCGGCCAATTCTCCCCGCTTACCGATGGTTCCCGCCGAAAGTAGACAGGGGGGAAGAGAATGAGAACCGTGACCTGTAACGGGAAATGGAAGAGTCTCTTTCAGAAAACAGTTCCAGCGGCTCCGGTGCGCATGGTCTGTTTGGTGATCGTGCTGTTTTTTTGCGGTGGGTGCAGTAATCTGGATTTGCCTCCGGTAAAAGAGATTTCCATGTTCGAAAAAAAACCGGAGTATGAGACACCATTGCAGATTATTCCTGTCTGGTCCGATACGGTGCTTCATCAGGCAGGTAAAAGAGGAACGCGAGGCTTTGGGGGGCGTGTCATCTTCTACGGGGAAAAGAAGGAAAAGGCGATTCGCGTCGATGGAACGCTGATCGTCTATGCCTGGGACGATACTGCGGAAATCGCCAATCGACAACCGGATCGGAAATACGTCTTCAAGGCGGATAAACTGCAGGATCATTACAGCAAATCGAAAATCGGTCATTCCTACAACTTCTGGCTTCCCTGGGATGCGGCAGGAGGAGAACAGGAACGGATTTCGCTCATCATCCGCTTTATTGGCACCAATGGTGCAGAGGTGACATCGGAACCGACCACTGTCATTCTCCCGGGGCCAATCAAGAAACCGGAATCGATGCTTGCCAAAAAAGAGAAGACAGATACTCGTCTGCAGCCAGCCCGTCCTGCCGAACGGGTTCTCGAAGATTCCCGACTGTTGCCCGCTTCACACGAAATCTATACCGAGTCGTCCGCCACAGGAATGGGTGAAACTCAGATTCGGCAGACTCGATATAATTCGTCTGAAATTCGGGAATCGATCAGGCAGTCGCACAGTTTGCAGACGTCTGAAATCCCGCTGACAAACGGTTTCATTGAACGGAATATGTGGGGGGGAGAAATAGGCTACAGCAGTGACGAACTGTTTGTCCCCGAGAAAAAAGAAACGACTGTTTCAAATAGGAATATGTCAGGTTCTTTGCACAACCACGACATAAGCCGTTATGGCGCAATCGGGAATACTATAGGTCGGAATAATTCAAGCCAGAACGAAGCAGGCCAGAATGGAGCAGGCCAAAATGGAGTAGTGCAGAAAGACGCAGGGCAAAATAGCCCGAACGGGGTCTATGAAAGAAACGAACGTATTAGCGGATCGTCAATTCGTTCTCAACCTTTTCAATCCCGGGTTCGAACAGCACGAGCAACTCCGCGATTTCACGGTCATGTTCGGAGGGAACCACTCCCCGCAAGATCGCTGAATGGGTTGCCGCAGACACCTCGATCTGAATCCCGCGTTGCGCCATAATCGATATCAGCTTTGGCGATACCGCCACTTCCGTTCCCTTTTGAGGCGTTGGCGTATTGAAACCGATCCTCAAACGCTCCGGATAGCGGCCATTTTTCGAAATACGACGGGGTTGATTGACGGATCGACGACGCTGTTCCCGCAAACCGGCCACTGAGGAGGTCACCACTCCACCTGGCGTTGCCTGTTCTTTCCCGACGAAAGACTGTGTAGCTGCCGAGTTGACTCCAACCACTTCGCCAGCACTTCTTTGCCCACGAACAAAACGTCGGCTGGGATCGACTGTTCCCACCGCACTCATGGAGTTGGACCGACGACGACTGATGCTTTGCCCCAATGTCCGTTCGCCAAACAGCTGCGCAGAAGCCGCATCGCTCAGCAAGAGAAATAAAGTTGTGACAAACAACGTACTCAACGTGCAACGCATAGACATTTCCCCATTCCCGACCTGCAAAACTTTCTCCTGTCAATTAAAGGATCGACAGCTGATAATTTCAACCCCCCGACAAACCGGAAAAAGTCTCGTGTGCAGATATTCATGGTTATAATGGTTCTATCTGTTGCGACAAAGTTGCCGGGCACGGATGAAAGGAACAGCGGACAAAACGCCCGATTACGGTGAATCAGGCTGATGATCCGGCCAGGTAACCACTTCGATCAGGGATGCCAGGCGAACGCAAATGTGAATTACCGTGATTGTTCTTGCGATCGCTGGTCAAACGGGGTAGTTTAGCCTAAATAAGGTGTCCTTTGCCCGCCGTTCATTCCTTCCAAATGAAACCACCATGATTAAAAACTTTCCGGATTCGAGATTGTTCCGTGCGATTCTTTCTGTTTCAGCTTTCCTGTATGTAGCCGGTGCTGTTGCCTTGACGGTTGCGGAGGATGCAGGTGAGACGCGGCAGAAACTTTCACAGCGGTTGACCAGTTCCGAGGTTGCCACTGCTTTGGCGTTGACGTCGGAGCAGAAAATGGCGATCGCAACAATCATCGCTGAGCAGGATAAAGCATTGGCCAGTGCCGACGATGCCGGCAAGGCGGCAATCCAGGCGGAAACCGAAGCGAAACTCCTCGCCGTTCTCAACGATCAGCAGAGGAAAAAATATAAAGAGCTGTTTGAGGCCCCTCGACTGAGATTCAATTTCCGCCTTCAAAAATGGCCGGAAGTATTGAACTGGATTGCAGGGGAAGCGGATCTGTCACTTGTGATGGAAACTCCGCCGCCGGGCACATTCAATTACAAGGACAGCAAGGAATACACGCCAACTGAAGCAATCGACCTGATCAATGGCTGGTTGTTGACCAAGGGGTTCACTCTGGTTCGACGGGAACGCTTGCTGATGTGTCTGGATCTCAGAAATGGGCTTCCCGAAGGGGCGATTCCGCAAATTACTCCAGAAGAGTTGGCGGGGCGCGGGCAGTTTGAATTTGTATCGGTTCTTGTTCCTCTTGAAGGGCGTCCGGTTGATGCGGTCAAGGCGGAGATCACCCCGCTTCTTGGTACCTACGGTAAAGCTGAGCCGCTTGCGGCAACCGGGCAAATCCTGATCAGTGGGCCGGCGGGAAGGGTTCGGCTGATCGCAAAAATTATCAAACAGATTCCTGTTCCTTCCAAACCGAAGCCCAAACCTCCCGGTGAAAAGCCGGTCATGGCTGTTTATGCAATCAAGCACAGCGATCCGACGCAAACCGGCGAAGTGTTGAAACAGATTATTTCCGGTGCTGTTGTGGTCGATGATTCGGCCAGGCAAATCGTCGTGAATGCAACGCCAACCGAGCAGGCCAAAGCAAAGCAGATTGTCGAGCAACTCGAATCAAAACTGGGCGTTGATAAACAATCGGTGCTCGAATTGTACCCCGTGCGGACTTCCGATCTCTCGCAGTTGATGGAGACTCTTCGCCTGGTTGTTCCCGATGGGCAGTTCCGGTTCGATGAACCGAGCAGAAAACTGGTTGCCTGGGCAACAAAGCCACAGCAGAAACTCATCGCC